>DALTYF010000003.1 GCA_029986195.1 Methanocorpusculum sp.
CCGGCCGCCGCAGGAGAGGGGGGGGTGAATGTGTGGTCCGTGACTGCGCCCGCCGGTGCCGGCGGGTGAGTACCTGGTGACGCTGGAACCGATCGGCGGCGGGACGGCGATGAGCTGGGAGGGAGATACAGGTTGCTGAGTGACGGAAAGCAATAAAATAAAAATTATACCTCCGAATCCTCAGGACTCTAGAAAAATTCTCGCAGAAGAATTTCCGTAAAAAAATTATTTTTTCTTCGCGTCCGGCTTTCGCCGGCGAACCGGAGGCCTGCCCCCGTTCTTCATCGCACTGCCCCGCCCGTACTTCTCCTTCAGCGCCGCAATCTTGTCCGGAGCGGACGCTCCCGCAACACCCACAATCAGCCGCGTAAAACTTTCCGGCCCCATCAGCAGATTGTAGGCGTTCTGCTTGGCATTGAAGCGCACCAGAACCGAATCGATCGCAACCACCGCCCCGTACGGAGCAGACAGCAGCGCCTCGTGTTCGGGATTGCGGTGATGCGCAGGAAGCGCAACATACACCGGGGTCTCTCCCGTTCCGTCGCAGACCAGATACAGATAGTTCTTCGCATCCCCGATTTCCGCAGACATCACCGACACGGTCACGTGAATACGTTTGCCCGCATGTTTCTTCAGCTGGGAAAGCCGTGCCCGTTTCGCCGCCGCAGGCACACGGTACCCGCAGCGCCGGTGACCGTCTTTGCGGAGAACCGCATACGAAAACTTCACATCCGTATTCACGAACCGGAACTTTTCCTCCTCGCCGCCTAACGCAAACATCAGCTTCGTCGGCCGGATGTCCGCATACGTCGCAAACGTCCAGCAAGGAGAAACAGTACAGTGCATGCCCCGGATATCATTGCACGGCGCATACAGCGTAAGACCGCGGTGCTTCAGATCGCGGGAAAGATTCCGCAGCATTGTCGCGTTCGCAAGATCCGCAGGCTCAAGCAGAATCATGTTTCCGTCCGGTACAAGATGCTCCGAGAGCCGCATCATCAGATCGGCTTTCACATCACCATAAACCGCCAGCTCATTTATCACATTTGAACAGACGATCAGATCGAACTCGCCGTCCGGCATCATCTCCGTGATGTCGGCGGCAATCGGGCGCGGCACGGCGACACGATCGCCTGCGGCCTTGACAAATGCCGGCACGATCGTCTGATACGCCTCGCGGAACACCTCGGAGCGTTCCAGCGAAACAATTTCCGCCGTGCCCCCGTCGCACAACTCCAGCACACGGGCGACCGCAACCGCAACCGTACCCGGACCTGCACCCACATCCAGAATGCGGATATGATCCCGGATCAGTCCCTCGCGAAGAAGCCGGAGAAAAAACTCTGAAAACTCTGCAACATACCCGGGCATCTGGTACGCCATGTAGCCGAGCACACTGTAGCCGCCCTTGTACTGCACCACACGGCGCTCACCCTCCTTCCAGTAGGAATCCTTCTGTGCCGTGATCGCAAGCCGGATCTTTTCCAGAACACTCTCGTCCTTCCATTTCTTCCCGGAAACTTTCTCGATATAGGAAAGCGTCAGGGAATCAAGCCGCGGGTCAGAGGATCGGGTTTCGATCAGTTTTTGCAGACGCGCCTCCTCACCATCCGTCAGGACGTGCCGCTTTGATACAGAATCCATAATACAAAAACAGGTTATGCCAGGGGATGAATCGTACATCCGTCCGGCTGCGGCTCCACATCAAGCTTTGTTTTCACCGCTTTCGGCGAGACTATCCCGGAGTTCCCGGACGGATCCGAAATGATCACCGTACAGGGAAGTTCCGACAAACGTGCCTGCCCGATCTTTTCCAGCAGTTCGTTTGCGGTAGCTATCTCATCCCCTTCACAGGAAGGAAGAGCACGGCGGATCGCATCCTCGGCACGCATCAGCACACCTTCAATGTTGGACACAAACCCGCTGCATGCAGGCCCCGGATGAATATTTACCCCGAACTCCGGAATATCAATCTCGCCCTGCATACTGCGAATCACACGGGCATCAAGATCCTCGGGAGTTTCCACCTTCAGTTCCCAGCGGCACGGCTCGTGATCGTTTAAGACCATCGTGTCCGTGATGCGGAATCCGCAGTCCGGACACACACCGCTCAGCAGAAGAATATCGGAAAAATAGGGAATATTTTCCGTATCGTAAATATACTCGATCTCTTTGCCGCAGTCAGGGCAGGGCCCCGGAACAACCTGACGCATTAAGGTTACATGCCTCCGATCTTCTCACGGGAGATGCGGACACCCGTCGGCGTGATGATGACATACCGCTGGTCGCCAAGACCAATGATATCCCCATTCACATCCTTGGAGACGGCACGCAGATCGCCCATCACGCGGTCGAACATAATCTTGTCAAGCTTGAGCTTGGTGATATCGACGATGACAATATTGTTATTATAGACCTCGTCCTTGACACGCGGACAGTCCTTGATGTCGGCAATGCTTGCAACCTTCACGTACATGACCGCCGGCTCCTCGGCACCTGCGACGCCCTCATAGGAGGCGAGGTCAAGCTTCATGTATTCATCTTCAGTAAGGGTGTCCTTCTTTGATCCGAAAACTCCGTCGAGAAATCCCATATGAAAAATAGTTTATTTGTTGTTTATTTAATGCTTTGGTATGATCCCGGCTCAGAGTTCAAGATTCCAGAGCTCGTCGCCGATGTAATGCATATTCTTTGCGGCTTTTCCCTTCTCCAGCGCAATAATTCCCGCAGCATCATACAGGGGAATAACGACGGCAAGCGGCTTATCATGGCTTTCATCCACAACAAGAGCAGGACTTCCCGCAACGACATCATCGGTTACGGAAACAATTCCGGGCCGCATAACATCTGCGCCGTTAATCATGTAAGGAACCGCTCCCATGTCAACAACGATCCGGCGGCCGGAGAAGGGACGAAGGACCGCGCCCCGGAGTGTCGGGAACGCCCAGGTGTCCTGTTCCATGATGAGCGGTTTTTTGTCGATGATGTAGATATTGAACTTGGAGGCGGTCTCGGCAATTTCAATCATCGGGGCATCGTAGAGAGCGGCATCTCCGCCGATACTCTCACCCAGTTTTTTCATGAGAGAGGAAAGCTGACTCTTCTTTATCGCGTGGCGTTTTTTGATCGTGAGTTCTGCCATTGTTGTGGTTATCCGGTTGGTTACCGAGAGCTATAATGGTTCAGTTCGTAACGGGCGCTTGCATCTTTGTTCGTGTGTTCCGCAGGCTGAAATAGGATCCATGACGAACAATGCCATACGACGGGAAACTTCTATACCGGTGATGACTTAGTTAGATACAGCATTATGTCAAAGGCGACCAGTAAAGCAGGGAGTCATGCAGATCCGGACGATGTGCAAAAAACCTCTCTTCTCAGGAAACTGAAATCGGACGATCCAAAGATCAGTCTTATCCGTGATATTCTCTCGGTCGTCATCATCGTTGCGGTGATTGGCGGCGTACTGTTCGGCGTGTCGGGAACCTGGCCGGCGATCGTTGCGGTCGAGTCGGGAAGCATGGTGCCGAACATGAACGTCGGTGATCTGATCTTTGTGGTGGAAGAGAACCGGTTCGGCCCCCTCATGACCGCCGTCGAGGCGGAGGCAGCCGGAGTGAAATCCTTCAACGGCTACGGGGATGTGATCATCTACCAGCCGAACGGCAATACAAAGGTGACACCGATCATTCACCGGGCACTCACGGAGATCAACGCGTCAGCCGCAGCAGCGATGGGCTTTACCGGTGACGCGGCGCACGCCGGATACATCACCAAAGGCGATCACAATCCGACCATTGATCAGGGCAACACCTTCTCGCATATCGGTGTGATGCAGCCGGTAAAAGAGGAATGGATCGTCGGAAAGGCACTGTTTGCAATTCCCCTGGTCGGCTACCTCCCGCTGCACATCTGGGAGTTTGCCGTAGTCGTTGTCATTCTCCTGATCATCTGGGAACTCTACAGCCGCAAGAAAGAAAAAGACAGAGAAACAACTAGAAAGTCTCAGAAGAAAGGTGGACGAAAATGACTACACCGAGACTGAACCACGCAGAGCTGCGCAGAATTCTTAACGATGCGGCGGCCAGATCACGCATGAGCGAGACGGAAGCAGCAGCTCTGTTCCGGCTGACCGGCCGTGACATCTGGAAGGTTGCAGCGGCAGCCGATGAACGCCGCGAGGAGGTTGTGGGGGACACCGTCACCTATGTCCGCAACATGAATCTGCACATGACCAACATCTGCAAGAACCGCTGCGGTCTGTGTGCATTCGGACGAAAACCGACCGATCCGGATGCATTCTGTTTCACGGACGAGGAGTTCCGCGAACATGCACGCGATGCGGCAAAGAAGGAGGTCACCGAGGTCTGTTATCTGGCGGGCGTTCATCCGGGGTTCACGATTGAGAACTATGAGAAGATGATCCGGACACTCCACGAGGAGATTCCCGGAGTTCATGTGCACGGGTGCAGTCCGGATGAGATTGCATTTGCGGCATCCCAGAGCGGGCTGACGACGAAGGAGACGCTGATGCGTCTGAAAGAGGCGGGACTTGGATCAGTGCAGGGAACGGCTGCGGAGATTTTAGTGGATTCGGTGCGGAAAGTTATCTGCGAGAAGAAGATTCCGGCCAGCGAATGGCTGCGTATCATCCGCGAGGCGCATGAGGTCGGGTTCAAGGCAACCTCGACGATCATGTACGGATCGGTGGAGACTCCCGAAGAGCGGGCACATCATCTCTCGATTCTCCGGGAACTGCAGGACGAGACACAGGTGTTCACGGAACTTGTGCCGCTCGCGTTTCTGCATCACAACACGCCGCTGGAAAAGAACGGCAGGGTCACCTACGGCTCAACCGGCCGCGAGGACATTCTTCTGACAGCGGTGTCCCGGCTGTTTCTGGACAACATGGAAAACATTCAGGTGCCGTGGTCGAAGATCGGTCAGAAAATGACACAGCTCGGTCTCCTGTCCGGCGGAAACGATGTCGGCGGAACCATGTTTGTGGACTCGCTGTCGCGGACCGCAGGCGCCGGAGAGGAGGCCGACTTCTTCGATCCAAAGGATATGCAGTACCTTTGTGCAGACATGGGCCGAAAACTTGCCCGCCGTGATACGCTGTACAATATTCTGGAATAACTCCTTTTTTGTTACCGCAGAACGCCTTCCAGCGTGAGGAGCTTTTCTTTTACCGCAATTCCGCCGCGGTAGCCGGTAAGTTTTCCGTTCCTGCCGATCACCCGGTGGCAGGGAATCAGAATCGGTACCGGATTTCTGTTGTTGGCCATGCCGACCACCCGGGCACCGTTCGGCCTGCCAAGAGCACGGGCAATCTCCCCGTATGTCCGTGTCTCACCGTAAGGAATCTTCTGCAGCTCGGCCCAGACGCTCTGCATGAACGCGGTTCCCTGCGGAGCGAGCGGGACGGTGAAGGGATGACGGCCCCCGGCGAAGTAGCCGGTCAGCTGTTTTGCAGCACGTTTGAGCACAGGGGTTTCCCAGAGATCGGCGGTGACCGGCAGCGGGTCGGTCGGGAACCAGAGATTGGTTATGGCACCGTTTTCCTCGGCAATGCCGATTTTGCCGACGGGGGTCTGGTAGTAGTACATGTACCGCATAGTATTCAGAGTATCCGTGTTCCGGCTTAAAGATGCCGCTCTTCCGATGCGGGCAATCAAGAGATATATCTGAATTGAGAGCACATACATATCAATTATACATTTAGAGGAGTACACAAGCGTGAACGAAAAAATTCACTGGGCCGACGCCAAAGCCTCCCGGGTCCCGGCCGACAGACACCAGCTCATTGCCACAGGAATCACCCCGTCCGGACCGATCCACCTTGGAAACATGCGTGAAGTCATGACCGGCGACATGATCTATAAGGCACTGAAGAGCCGTGGTGTTGACGCAGAACTCGTCTATGTCGCAGACGACTTCGATCCCCTCCGCAAAGTCTATCCGTTCCTCCCCGACACATACCAGAAATATATCGGATGGCCGGTCTCAGACATCCCCTGCCCCTGCGGCAAGCACAAAAGCTACGCCGAACACTTCCTTGACCCCTTCCTCTCCGCAATCGAGGAGCTGGACATTCATCCCCGTATTATCCGGACAAGTGAAGCCTACCGTTCCGGCATGTTCACCGAACAGATCCGGGCCGCCCTTGAGCACGCGGAAGAGATCAAAGAGACGCTCGAAAGAATCTCCGGCCGAAAACTTGAGGAGGGCTGGACACCGTACTACCCGATCTGTGAGAAGTGCGGTATCATCTCCCGGGCAACCATTCTCTCCCACGATCCCGAGAAGCACACCGTAACCTACCGGTGCTCCTGCGGACACGAGGGTGTCTCCGACTACTCCAAAGGCGAAGGAAAACTCGTCTGGCGTGTGGACTGGCCGATGCGCTGGTCGGTGTACGGGGTCACCATTGAACCGTTCGGCAAAGACCATGCCTCCCCCGGAGGATCGTACGATACCGGCAGGTACATCACCAAAGAGATCTACGGCTATGAAGCCCCGATCCCGGTGACCTATGAATGGATCAGCCTGAAGGGCCGCGGCGAGATGCACTCCTCCAAAGGTGTTGTCTTAACCATCCGCGACATGCTCGACATCGTCCCGCCCGAAGTGCTCCGGTTCATGATCGCAAAGACCAAGCCGGACAAGACCATCGCATTTGATCCGGGAATGGGTCTGCTCCGGTTAATCGACGAGTATGACCGGGCTGCCGCATCCGGTGAGTCACGCGAGTACGAACTCTCGGTCATCGCCTCCCCGCAGACCACGATTCCGTTCCGCCACATGGTCACGGTCGTCCAGATTGCGCAGACCGATGACGGCATCTTTGACATCCTCAAACGCAGCGGTTACGAGATCGTGGATAAGGACGCGGTACTGGATCAGGCAAACCGGGCAAAGATGTGGCTCGAACGTTATGCCCCGGATGACGTGAAGTTTGCAATCCAGCCAACCCTTCCGGCAGTTGCCGCAGCCGCCGAGTCGGCAAACGTCAAGGCGGCGGTTGCCGCCTACACCGCCGCAGTCTCCGCAGGAGAGTGGAAGGCGGACGTCCTGCACAACGCGGTCTATGACGCTGCAACAAGCGCCGGCATCACCGGAAAGGAACTGTTCACGGCAGTGTACCGGGCCTTCCTCGGTGCCGACCGCGGTCCGCGTCTCGGCTGGTTCCTGGAAGCTATCGGCCGCGAGGCAACGCTCGCACGGCTGAATGAGATGACCGCGTAACAATGGCGAAGGCAAAGGACAAACTCCCGAAAAATCTCAGCGAAGGATGCAGGCTCTGCTACCAGGGAGCAAAACTCGTCCTCTTCATCACCGGACGGTGCGACCGCGACTGCTGGTACTGCCCGCTCTCGGAAGAGCGGAAGAATGTGGACGTGATCTTCGCAAACGATGAAAAGATCACAAAGCCCGAAGAGGCAATCCCCGAAGCAGAGGTCATGGACGCGCTCGGAACAGGCGTCACCGGCGGCGAGCCGCTGCTCGAACTCGACCGGGTGGTCGAGTTCTGCACGTACCTGAAGAATCATTTCGGCCCGGAACATCACATTCATCTCTACACCGGCCATGCCCCGACCGAGGAGGAACTTGCAGCGCTTGCCCCGTGCGTTGATGAAATCCGGATGCATCCCCCGCACGAGGAGTGGAGTGCTATCATGGACTCGAAGTTTCCCGCATCGATCGCGAACGCGAAAAAGATGGGGTTCTCCGTCGGGATAGAAGTGCCGTCACTTCCGGGTCTGCGGCACTTTTTCCCGCTGCTGGACAGCCTCGACTTTCTCAACATCAACCAGCTGGAGTGGGGAGACTCCTGTGCGGACGCGATGCGGGAGAGAAAACTCGAACCGGAAAATCCGCTCTGTAATGCGATCAAGGGATCGACGAAGTGGGCCTGCGAGATCAACGGCCATCCGAAGGTTCACTATTGCACCTCGACCTTCAAGGACTCGGTGCAGCTCCGCGAACGGCTGAAACGGATCGCGCGGAACTCCGCCCGGCCGTTTGACATGATCACCGACGACGGAACGGTGATGTACGGATCAATGGATCCCGGAAACGATCTGGAGATGATCCTCTCCTGCCTCAAAGCCGGCAGTTACTATGAGGAGATGCCGGACGGAACGATTGAGTTTGACTGGCAGCAGATGCGCAAAGTCCCCCGCAAATTCGGTGGTGAGCGAAAGATCATCGAGCGGTATCCGAATGACGGAATGATCGTTGAGGTGATCCCGCAGTGAGCATCCGGTCAGTGGCCGAGGCTGTGTACGCGAAGAGACTCAGAAAAAGTCTCACCCATATCCCGAACCATGTGGCAATTATTCAGGACGGCAACCGGCGGTATGCCAGAGCACGCGGGAAGGATACGGGATACGGACACAGACTCGGCGCTGACACAACGGAACGGGTGCTTGACTGGATGGGCGAGCTTGGGATCCGTCATGTAACGTTTTTTGCGTTTTCGACCGAGAACTTCCGCCGTCCCGAAGAGGAGAAAGAGGAACTTCACCAGCTGTTTATGGAAAAGTTTTCCGCGCTGCTGACCGACGAGCGGGTGTCCCGGCACGAGATCAATGTGTCGGTGATCGGCGATCGGTCGCTGCTGGATGAGGAACTGAAAAAAACGATTCAGGATGTCGAAGCGGCAACGAAAAATTATTCACGCTATTTTATTCACATTGCCCTTGCCTATGGGGGAAGAAATGAGATCGTAACGACAGCGAAAAAAATTGTCGCAGCAGTGCAGTCCGGTACAATCTCCGCGGATCAGATCACTCCGGAACTGGTAACGGAGAATATGTACCAGGGAGTTGCCATGCCGCCGGTGGATTTGATTATCCGGACGGCAAACGATCGCCGCACCTCAAATTTTCTGCCGTGGATGGCGAACGGCAATGAGGCGGCGGTGTGTTTCTGCACACCGACCTGGCCGGAGTTCCGGTATGTGGATATGCTGCGGGCGCTGCGCATCTACGATGAGCGGATGTGCGAGACACTGACGACATAATCCGGGATAGCGGGAACTTACACCCCGTCCCGCAGTTTTACAATCCGCTCACCAAGCGCTTTTCCCTTTTCGTATGCCTCGGCAAGAACCTCCGGCTTATTGTCAAGATTGATGATGGTATCCATATCGTTCTGCAGCAGTTCATCCGCGTACTTTGCATCCACAATCGCACAGAACGCCTTTGTGGTCAGAACGGGGCCGGTAAACACATCGGGCGCGTTCATTCCGCCGATACACAGAAACAGCGTTCTGCGGATCTTCGCATGTTCCGGGGTGATGAACGGCTGTTTGCGATAGTACTTCGCCATGTAGAACGGCTGGCAGCGGTCCATGAAGCATTTGAGCGCACCCGGAATACCGTAGGTCATCACCGGGGTTGCAATGATGAGACCGTCCGCCTGTTTTATTTTGCGTGATCGTCTGGTTACGGCTTCGGTGTATTCTCGTTGCAATGATGAGACCGTCCGCCTGTTTTATTTTGCGGTAGGCAGCCTGCATATCATCCTCGATTGCGCAGGTCGGCTCAATCATGCAGGAGTATGTCTGGTTGCAGGGTCCGGCATGCAGGTGTGCCACGTTGATCCGGTCAACCGTACACCCCGCGTCTTCAACTCCTTTGACTGCCGCACTCAGCAGTTTGTCGGTGTTCCCCCCAAGGATATTGCTCCCGAACAGCGCCAGCACTTTCTTTGTCATTACCTGCATTTATGCGTTTGAACCATATAATAAATCAGGTTGAAACCAGTCGTTGTCACCATCTAAAAAACTAATAGCAGAACCGGCTGATATATGGGTAAGTGATACACCCATGACAGAAAAGACTCACACCTGCGGCTGCCACCAGGAAACCGGCGGCATGAAAGAACTTGAGAAAAACATCGGTCATGTCCCGGTTTTTTCCGCGAACTTGCCGAGTCCGACCCGTCGATGCACGAGGCAATCCTCAAACTGGACAACTACATCTGGTCAGACGGGGCACTCTCCCGCAAGCAGAAGAAGCTGATGGCAATCGCAATTGCTGCCGCAATGCGCGACGACCATGCGCTGCATGCACAGATGCAGGGAGCAAAAAAACTCGGCGTTACCCTGGAAGAGGTTGAGGAAGCGCTTCGTGTCGCGTTCATGCTCGCCGGCATGCCGTCCTATGTGTACGGCAAGACCGAGGCCGCAGAGATCTTCAAATAACCCCTTCATTTTTCTCACTCTGTGTGATGTGACGAACATATTTGGGAAGTATTTTTCCAAAAAAATATCAGCTAAATACTTTCGTCACCGCACGTCACAGCAACGTCTCTGCCCGCTAAAATTTCATCACCTTTCCCGTCCAACTTACATAGCATGCATGATCTCCTGCCGCTCGCAGTCTCCGCAACCGCGGTTCTCCTGACATTTCTCTACGCATCCTGGCAGGACCTCAGAACCCGTACCGTTTTAACCGTCACCTAGTATCCTGCCGCAGGTATCGGCGGCGTTGCAGTCCTGTATTTCTGGTACCGGCAGTTTCAGGACCCGACTGCATTCGCAGTCAGCATTCTTGCAATCTCCCTCATCGTCTGTGTCATGATGTGGCTGTTTGCAAAAGCAGGAATGTTCGGCTGGGCGGACGCAAAAGCCATGATACTTCTCGCCGCAACCGTTCCGGTCACCCCGTTCGCCGCATGGATCTTTCCGTCGCTCGCTCTTTCAACCCTCGTCAACGCTGGCGTCATCGCCCTCATCGTTCCCGCAGCCCTTCTGATCCGAAACACCGTCCGCAAAGAAAAAGCGCCCTTCTGGCTCAGATGCTCCAGTATGCCGGTTCCGGGCGACGACCTTACCCGGCACTTCGGGTTTGTCGCAGAAGAGATTACGGACGGCGATCCGATCTCAAGGAACTTCCTTCCTGTCGCAAGCTCCATTCGTGCACTGAAGAAAAACTCTGCCCTCTCGATCCGCAACCTCCGCGAGTCTCCGGAAAAGTATGCCAAAGAACTGGATCTCTACCGGCGATCGGGCAGCGTCTGGATCACCTACGGTGTTCCCTTCATGATCCCGATCACCCTCGGCTACCTCCTCGCGCTTGCAGGACTCAGTCTGCCGGACGCCGTTCTGTCTCATCTCATGTGAACAGCGTTGTCTGACTGGAGGTCCGCAGCCTCTGCAGATCTGTCTGATTGATAAGACCGCTTTCCAATCATGTGAACAGCGTTGTCTGACTGGAGGTCCGCAGCAGAGTCCGTTCCTCCTCCTCCGTCGGCCATCCGGCAATCAGCGGGGATGCGGGATCGTGCGCCGCGGCGGCCCTGACGCCGCAGGCGTAACAGTACCGGCAGCCGTTATTACAGGTACCGTACGCCCCGACATCAACACTCTCCGCACAGCCGCAGGATGCACGCTGATGCTGATCCCGTTTTAGCCGAAGCGATCGTTTGCAGAGATGTTCGCACACCTCTTTGTCCACGCACGACGCGTGACCAATCCCGAACCGGCGCAGATCGATCTCCTCTGCGCAGGAGACAAGCGGCAGTCCGAAACGTTTCGCCGTCGCAGAAAAAATATCTGCGAGGCGTTCCCTCTCAGCAAAAGTACACGAACGATACGGTGAAGCACGATACGCATCCACAAAACTGATCGTGCACCGGCCGGTTGCCTCCGAAAACACTTCGCACAACTGCGCAAACGCTGCCGCATGGAACTCCGCCGGATATTTTTCCGTGATGAGGATCGGATCGTAGCGCCACAGCACACGATCCTTTCCCAGAACTTCCGACAGCTCAAGAAACGTTTCGATGCATCCGCGCTTCTTCAGACCCGGCTCCACATCCGATCCGTACGGCGTTACGGTGTACTGAAAATAGTACGGGATACCGGATGCATCAATCGCAGAAAGTTTCTCCATCAGTGGTTTCGCATTCTTTGTCCAGAACACCAGCACATCCGCATCATCACGCGTCAGGGAAACACGCGTGATCTTCTGCGAGTAGGGGTTGCGGACGTAACAGAACCCCGCTCTGATGCGGTTGCAGAACCATTCCGGAAAACAGGCCGGAATATCCGTACGCCGTGAGGCAGAGATGATCATCGGTTACGTCCCGTAACGGCGGACCCGCGACTGATAGTCACGGAGCGCCCGCAGCAGATCCAGCCGCCGGAACCTGCACCAGTTAACGTCCGTAAAAAACAGCTCGGAGTACACCGACTGCCAGATCAGAAAATCCGTCAGATGACTCCCGCCCGTTTTGATCACAAAGTCAGGGTTCACCTGGTACAAAAGATGCGACTCGATCGTCTCCTCCGTGATCGTTTCCGGATCAACTCCTTCCCTCGCGATCGCGGCAATTGCTCCCGTGATCTCCTCGCGCCCGCTGCGTCCGAGCACAATCAGGATTTCGGGAGTGCCCCTGCCGGAGGTGACCTCTCCCGACGGCATGCTCAGACGTACCGAGACCGCATCACCAAGAGACTCCAAGGACGGAACCACTCCCTCAAGCGCTGCGGGATCCTTTGAGGCGATATGAAAAATAATCCGTTTGATTGCGGGAAACTCCATGTACCATCCCACAACCGTCTCCACCCGCCCGGGATCTGCAAGAAGATCCGCTTCGCTGAGCATGAAGCAGAGTTCTTCCGGAAACAGACCCGCGTCCAGTTTCCGCCGGATAAGATATTCATACAGCGGGTAGAGCATCTCTGTACACCTTTTGCATTTCAGAACATATGAATCCGCTCTTTTTCCGGAAAATTTCCGGATTTAACGATACATATTTATATATTCAAAATAAATTAAGAAATATGCTATCTCCTTCTGACCTGCGAAAAGAGATAGAGAACCGGCTTCGAAAGTATCTTGCCCGGGACAAATCAGGGATCCGCAAGGAACTGCTCAGCCTGTTTGTCCGTGCAAAGTCACTGACGGTCGCGCAGATTCACGAGAAACTGGCGGAAAAGTTCAGTGTCAGCTACCATTCGATCGCATCGATGGTCGGCACAATCGCCTCCAAACTCGGAATTCTCTCTACACGCCGCAGCCCCGATGGAACAACCGGGGTATACGAAGTCAAAGAACAGTATGTTGATGTAATTGAGCAGGCGATCGCGACAGCGGTCTAGCCTTCCCTTACCTTTTTTGCGGGGCGAGCCCCAACTAATAAGGAATGGATATGCAACAGGACGGGCCCCGTCCTCTTTCTCCCGTTACGGTCACGGACGATGTGATCGCCTACATGGACAAACGCGGCGGGGATTTCCGGATCAGTACCTCGTGCAGTGGTCCGGTTCTGATGCCGGTCAAAGTCAAGCCGGCGAAACAAAGTGACATCCCTATCAAGGCAGGCAGTCATGTGATCTACGTTTCCCAGTATCAGCTTCCCTGGATTACGGAGATCAATATGCAGCTTGTTCCACGGATTCTGTACACCGAAAACGATGACCTTTGAGGAACTTGAACACACCGCCGATGTGCGGATGAGAATTACCGCACCGACACTTTCGGAACTGTTTGCCGAGAGCGGATTTGCGCTTGCGGAGACGCTGTACGGAAAGTACCAGAGAGATGCGGCAACCGTGTCCTTCCCTATCGAAGCTGGGGGAAAGGATGCCGAGGAAGGAGTGGTAAACTTTCTGTCGGAGCTGCTGTTTCTTACCGAGACAGAGTATCTGGTGCCGGTCTCCTTTGATCTTGCCGCAGACGGCTGTGCCGTCTGCGGGACCGTGGCGGGTGTTTTGTTCGACCGAATAAAACACGCAGGGGGTATCGGCGTGAAAGGCATCTCCTACTCCGGTATCTCGGTTACAAAAACCGCCGCAGGCTATGAACTCATCATCATCTTTGATATCTAAACCATGAACGATCAGATACAAAATATTTCAGATACCGAGTGGGAGATTTCCCGGGGATTTGTCCCGGGCATGCGGGTTCCGGGAACGTTTTTCCTCTCGCACCGGCTCGCCGAGGGACTTGAGGAGGGTGCGCTGACCCAGCTTGCAAACGTTGCAACACTGCCCGGCATCCTCCGCTGTTCGCTTGGCATGCCCGACATTCACTGGGGATACGGGTTTCCCATCGGCGGAGTTGCCGCGTTTGATGAGGAGGAGGGAGTAATTTCTCCGGGCGGCGTCGGGTTTGACATTAACTGCGGGGTCCGGATGATCACAACGCCGCTGACAGCGGCGGACTTTCCCGATATGAAAGGACTCATTGAGGATCTGTTTGCAACGGTTCCGACCGGGGTCGGCTCGAAAAGTCCGGTGCGGCTCAGCCAGAATGATCTTTCCAATATGCTTACGGACGGCGCGGCGAATGCGGTGGAGCTGGGATACGGTATGGAAGGAGATGTCCGCCGGTGTGAAGAGAACGGCGCGATGCCCGGGGCGGAGCTTGAGTTTGTCAGCAAAAAAGCCCGGGCACGGGGAATTCCCCAGTGCGGGACGCTCGGGTCCGGCAACCACTTCCTTGAGGTACAGGCGATTGATGAGATCGCCGACCCGGCAACCGCGAAGACCTTCGGGGTTGCTGAAGGCCAGATATGCGTGATGATCCACTGCGGGTCGCGGGGACTCGGTCATCAGGTCTGTACGGATCACCTGAAGGTGCTGGAAGAGGCGGTGAAGAAGTACGGTATCGATCTGCCGGACCGGCAGCTTGCCTGCGCTCCCCTGCACTCGCCGGAAGGCGAGGCGTACTTCGGTGCGATGGCAGCTTCCGCAAACTATGCCTGGGCAAACCGCCAGATCATTACGCATCTGGTTCGGGAACTGCTGGTGAAGAGGTTCGGCATCGCCTATGAGGAGATGCCACTTGTGTATGATGTTGCCCACAATGTGGCGAAGTGGGAGGAACACGAGACCGCAGATGCGGCGGCAGGCCGCCGCCGTGTCTGCGTCCACCGCAAAGGAGCGACCCGCGCCTTCGGCCCGGGCCGTTCCGAGATTGTGCAGGAGTTCCGGAATGCGGGACAGCCGGTGATTATTCCAGGCAGCATGGGAACGTCGTCGTACCTGCTTGCGGGAACGACAACTGCGATGGAGCGGACGTTCGGCAGTACCTGTCACGGGGCAGGGAGAGTGCAGAGCAGATCGTCTGCGAAGCGGAGCCTGACCGGTGCGGCGGTTGCCGAGGATCTGGCGAAACGCGGCATTATTGTCCGTGCACCGAATGCCGCGGCCATTGCGGAGGAGGCACCCGATGTGTACAAGCCGAGCAGTGAAGTGGTGCAGGTGGTGCATGATGCAGGGATTTCCCGGATTGTGGCCCGGTTCCGGCCGCTCGGGGTGATTAAAGGATGACAGAAACATACAATCATATCGCAGTCTTCTGGGACAGCAAAATGATGTTCCACCGGCTGGTTGAGGATGCGTGCGGCTACTGCGAGGCGGTGACGCCGCTGATGCTTGCCGCGCCGTTTTACAAAGGCCGGTATACGGGAGTTATTATTCCGACCGGTTTTGGAAATCTCCAGTACTCAAAGATGCTTCCGGCCCTTCGGGCGGTGTCCGGCCGCATTGAGGAGTATCTTGAGGAGGGCGGACGGCTGCTTGTGTACGGAGCGGCAGACCCGGCACATACCGGCAATCCGTATGACTGGCTGCCGGTCGAGGCGGAGTACCACTTTGGCTTTGCCGAGCATAAACTTGAGATCGACGCATCATCTCCGTGGAAGTCGCTCTTCGACGGATATGCCACGGAAAAATTTGCTACCGACGGCTGGTTTGTGCAGTATCCGGGGAGACCTGTCGCGGTTGCGGAGAACGGGTTTCCGGTGTTTGTTGAGTGTTCCGTCGGGAAAGGGACGCTGCTGCTTGCAAGTACGCATGAGTATCCGTCCGATACGTTCCTGAAACAGTTCGGTTCTGCTGATGCGGAAGTCCGGTTCTGATTTTTTTTCTTCTGAAGCGGTGTTGATCCAAACGGATAATCTTGTTTAGAATGTCTGATCGGATTTTGATTGGATTATTCGGAATTCTTCTGTACGT
>DALTYF010000170.1 GCA_029986195.1 Methanocorpusculum sp.
CTTCTCACAGATCCCTCCGCGTGAAATCCCGGAGGTCATCTGGAACTAATTTTTTCAGATGTATCTCCGTCTGTTCCGCAGAGACGGACCATCACACTCTCCCCCACCGTTACGAACATCGTCTTCCCGGACGGAAATGCCACAACCTATCACGATCAGATTCTGATACCGGCAACAACCCATACCGTCTAAACCCTGCGCCAGAGTGCAGATGACGGACAAAAATTTTTTACACCGGCGAAAAAAAGAAAGGTGTCCGTAACTCTTAACGGACAAGAGCTGCTGCACGCTCTGCAGCGGAGCTCACGGACTCGGACTTGATGATCTCGATCTTGCGGATCGGGAAGATCGGCTTGCATGCCTCGACCATCTTCTTGGAAATCTCGCCCTTGACCATTGCAGAGACAAAGGTCTCAAAGTCTGCTTCCTTTGCGTAGTCCTGTACAACCTTCACCATCATTGCACGAACCTCGTGAATCTGGGAAAGTCTTGCATGGTTGATCGTGAATGCCGTAATCGTCACCTGAAGCTCACGAACACTGCCGAGCGGCTGGATCGTGATGGTGCTGTCGATACGGGATGCCCGCCTCTTCACCATTGCACGGATGAAATCTTTGGTCATCTCGTGGCCGTGGAACTGCGTGTATGCTGCATCTCCTGCAACATCACTGATTTTGAACGACATCTTCACATTCTGCTTGGAGTAGTCCTGGATTAATTCACCGAGACTTGCCGACAGTACGCGACCCGGCAGGTTTGCCGTGTCAGAGGAGACGATCTCCCCGATAAACTGCTTGCCGAGGAACTCCGGGGCATAGACCTTGAACCAGCTCTTTGCCTTCCATCCCTCAACTTTGCGTCCACCACTCTGCTTCTTTCTTGCCATGGTATCACCTTAATTTTTGAAATTGGATTTGTGTACCCGGAAAACCCTGTGCTTAGCACAACCGTTCCGAGACGGATAAGTTCATCAGATAATCATCCACCGTCGCAATCACCGATCGAAGCGACTCCCCCTCAATTTTTGCCGTAACACAGCCGTCGATAACCTCGACGGTCATAAACCCGTCCGAATCCGGGGAAAGTGCCGAGACCACATGCTCAGGATGAGCATGGACCGATACAATTGTTCCGGTTATGTGCATGCTGCTGCCTCCAGACCGGCAAGGAACTCATCCTCACGATCAAGCGGAACATCAGCTCCGGCACGGAGCTGATGCCCGCCGCCGGAACCCCCGCAGGCCTGCGCAGTCGTCCGCAGGATCTGTTCCAGATTCACGGAAGAACCGCGCGGAGCACGGGCAGACACCCGCAGGACAGCCGCATCACGGCCAAGAACAAACATCGGGCCGCTCGCAGACTCGGCGAGAACATCCGCCGCATCACTTGCAGCGGCACCGTCGCCGACACGCCAGACGGCAGGAACATCACGGATCTTCTCAGCGGTTCTGACCGCCGCGATCACGCGGTTCCGGTAGGAAACTGCAATTCCCCATGCCTCATCCAGATACGATGCATCACCGCAGCAGAGCGCATAGGCAACCCCGGATTTTCCGGCTTTGCCGCAGGCGTCCACCACCGCAGTAAAGGTATGGGCATTCGGGATGACCTCGCGTTCCAGACTCCATGAATCCCCATAGAGGGTCATCAGGGCATTATACGAGGCATCCGAATCAAGCACAATCTGCGAGAGCATGCAGGAGGTATATGCATCGTCAGACACTTTGGACCTGCATGCGCTCTCAATTGCCGCTGCTTTCTCCTCATCACCCGAAAGATTCGGGAGATACGGATGCAGGGAGTTTGCAATCTGCTCCTTTGTTGTTCTGCCGGCAAGGAGAACACCGCGACCCGGGTTTACCAGATTGTTTGCCACCGCATCACCGATAATCGTCTGATTCCTTCCGGAAAGAGTCTGATTATCGCCGATGATGCCAAGCATCACAAGACCTGCCAGATTGCGGTTGTCCCCAAGCGCATTTGCCACCAGATACGCACAGCCTGCTCCGGAGAGTTCGGTTTCACCGTCCTCGCCAAAGAGGCGCGGGTTGACATGATAGGGGGAGGTGTTGTAGGGAACATGATGATCGATGATCATCGTGCTCTCCGCAAGACCGGTACACGACGCACCGAAGTCACACAGAAGAGAAATTTCCGGATTCTCCACGTCAGCTTCAGAGATCCCCGGTAAAATCCGGAGTTTGAAAGCTATATCCGCCCGGGAAAGGGCGAGTGACATGATCGCAGCAGCTGCGATACCGTCCGCATCGTAATGAGAGTACATTTCCACGTACTCCAGGGATGCGAGATGGTTCGCCAGGGT
Source organism: Methanocorpusculum sp. (assembly GCA_029986195.1). Taxonomy (GTDB): domain Archaea; phylum Halobacteriota; class Methanomicrobia; order Methanomicrobiales; family Methanocorpusculaceae; genus Methanocorpusculum. The sequence continues at coordinate 2,324 of DALTYF010000170.1, forward strand.
TTCTGCTGCGGTTTCCAGTGACATAACGGTGGAAAGGATGCCTTATCTGGACAGGAGAATCTCTGCGGTCTCCGGCTTGTAGGTCCAGCCCTGGGGCAGGCGGCCGGTGCCGACGTAGTATTTCACCAGTCTGCGGACTTTGGACTCGGTCAGCTGAAGCTGACGTTTGTTGTGAAGATCCTTCTTGTTCTCGCCAAGGTGCTTGCGCATGCCGAGCGCCTTGTGCATGAGGTTACGGAGGTCTTCGGGGATGTCGGTGTCAAGGTCGTTTTCACGGACGATGGCGTTGACTCTCTTACCGGTGACAAGTTTTACGTTCGGGACGCCGAACTTGTCGCGTAAGACCAGACCGATCTCTGCGCAGGTAAGACCTGCTTTGCGCAGCTCGATGATCTTCTTTTCAATCTCCTGTACATCGGTGTTGGACCACTCAGGAACTTCCTGGCGGAATGGTCTGACCGAGGAGGCGATTCCTCTTCTTCTTGCATGTATGCGTGCCATTGTTTTCACCTCCGATTTAAGGACTGTCCACCCCGTACAGGCGGATAACCGCTTCCTTTGCGGAATCAAAGGGAAACAGCCGTAAGTCACGAAAAGAGCAGTTGCAACAAATTATCGCTGCTGATAGCGTACCCGCAGGTTCTGCGGGGCCGAACTGACTCGTCGTAATCCCAGAGCCGCGGTTGCGGCAGTGTCGTAAATGACAGACACGTCGGACTTACTTCAGCCAGCACTGTAAAGTGCTCCTTGTATGTTGGAGGGAAGATGAGATAAGGGTTGCGGGAGAATATACTGTGCATGTTGGGCCGGGAGTATGACTGTATCATTATCGGGGCAGGGCCGGCGGGCCTCTTCTGTGCGGCACATCTTGCTCCTGCACGGGTACTGGTACTGGAAAAGATGGTTCTGCCGGGACGAAAGCTGCTGATTGCGGGGTCCGGGCAGTGCAATA
>DALTYF010000171.1 GCA_029986195.1 Methanocorpusculum sp.
GGGGGGGCATCCTTCACGCTTTGGAGGGGCACTGCTGGGGACATCGGGGCAATGACCGCCGCATTCGGAGTGGAGTCATGATCGGTCACGGGGTATCCTACGGTGCTCTCTCGGTCATCAACGCAATTGCGATGGGGAAGGGGGCCGGGTTCGGTATCGATCTGAAAACCGAGGCAACCGTCCGCCTCACGACTGAGCCGGAGATTGTGGTTGAGATAGACGGTCATCCCTCGGAGGACACGCGGCTTGCCCGCTTCTCCGTCGAAGAGATGCTCAGACGCTATCCGGACTCCGGGATGCGGGGGGCGGTGATTACCACCAGTTCCAACATTCCGATCTCCCAGGGACTCAAAAGCAGCAGCGCGACAACCAATGCAATTCTTGCCGCAACCGCAGATGCGCTCGGCGTCACGCTTGACCCACTTGAGATCGGGCGCATCGGCGCAACCGTTGCCATTGCCGCAGGGGTCAGCATTACCGGAACATTTGATGATGCCTGCGCCTGTATGCTCGGCGGTCTTGTCTTTACCGACAATCCGAAACGCGAACTCCTGCACCGTTCACCGATGCCCGAGGGATACACGGCAGTCATTCATCTGCCGGAGTTTCAGATCCGGAAGTCCGCATTTCCAAAGGAACGCATGCGGGAGATGGCGGATGAGGTTACCGCCGCGTATGACCGCGCTCTTGCCGGCGACGTGTTTGGCGCGATGTATGCAAACGGTGTCTGTACCTGCCGGGCACTCGGGATTGAACCGGAGGCTGCCGACCGGGCGCTTGCCTGCGGTGCGGCAGGGGCAGGACTTTCCGGGACCGGTCCTGCGACCGGTATTCTTGTTGAAACCGACCGGCTCGATGCATTCCTGGATGCCTTCGGGCGCGAACACGTGATCGTGGCCAATGTCAGGAACGGTGATGCAGTATGATGCTTGCTGTACAGAAGTCCGTCCTGCGGGGAACCGCTGCCGCCCCGCCGTCGAAGAGTCACACCCACCGCGCCTTCATCCTCGCCGCCCTTGCGGACGGCGAGTCTGTCGTATCCTCGCCGCTGCTCGGCGAGGATACCTGTGCAACCCTGGACGCGGTTGCAGCACTCGGTGCTGCGGTCACCCGCCGGGGAGACGATGTTGTCATCTGCGGAGGCTTGCTGCATGCTCCGGCGGACGTCATTGACTGCAAAAACTCCGGAACCTCGATGAGGATTCTTGCAGGCGTTGCTGCACAGATTGCGGGCACCACCTCCTTTACCGGTGATGCGTCGCTCTGCTCGCGGCCGATGAAGCCGCTGCTTGATGCACTTGCAGAACTTGGCGCAGAGATCGGTGCAGCCGACGGCGGCTGTGCTCCCTTCTCCGTCACCGGCCCGACAGCCGGCAGAACAGTTGCCATCCGCGGTGACATCAGTTCGCAGTTCATTTCTGCGCTCCTGATTGGTGCGCCGCTCAGTGGCCGCGAACTGAGGGTTCAGCTGACCACTCCCTTAACCTCGCGCCCCTATGTGGAGATGACCATTGCTGCGATGCAGAAACGCGGCGTTTCCGTTATCACAACAGATGACGGGTTCATCGTTCCGGCACACCAGCAGTATCTCCCCGCTCCGGTTACGGTCGGCGGGGACTTCTCTTCGGCGGCGTTTCTGTTTGCTGCGGGCGCTCTTGCGGGGGATGTCTGCGTCACCAACCTGGACCCTGCCGATCCGCAGGGAGACAAGATGTTCATCGATCTGCTGGAACGGCTCGGCGCCGCCGTGTCACGCGAACTGGACGGCGCGGTTCGCGCCGGTCGCGGCGAGCTGCGGGCCGCAGACGTGAACCTTGCAGATGCGCCGGACCTGTTCCCGATTGCGGCGGTTCTGGCAACCCAGTGCTGCGGTACGACAAGACTCTACGGTGCGGCGCATCTCCGGTTCAAGGAGAGCGACCGCATCAGATCCACTGCCCTGTTCCTCCGTGACATGGGTGCAGATATCACCGAGACCGATGACGGCTGCATCATCCGGGGGCCCTGTCCCCTGCACGGCGCAAAGGTTACCACCTTTGGCGACCACCGTATCATGATGGCCGCAGCAGTTGCCGGACTCATCGCCGACGGTACGACTGTCATCGATGATCCCGGCTGCTGCGCGGTTTCCTATCCCGCGTTCGTGGCCGTTATGCAGGCGCTCGGCGCAGATATGAGGTATCTATGAATACAATTGGAACAGCAGTACGGCTCACCCTGTTTGGTGCAAGCCATGACAGCCGCATCGGCTGTGTGATCGACGGAGTTCCGGCAGGAACTCCGGTCAGTACCGACCATATGCTTGCCGATCTATCTCTTCGGAAACCGGTGCCGGGCATCGGTACGCCCCGTGTTGAGGCGGACGCACCCGAAATTTCCGGAGTGGCAGGCGGCGCTGCAACCGGTGCGCCGGTGATGATCTCGTTTGCAAACGCGAACACAAAAAGTTCAGACTACGAAGAGCTGCGGCGGACGCCCCGCCCCGGACATGCGGACTATCCGGCTCTCTGCAAGTACGGGGATGCGCACGATATTCGCGGCGGCGGTATGTTCTCCGGCAGGATGACCACGCCCCTTGTTGCCGTAGGTGCGCTGATGCGGGACATGATCGCACCGCTTGGTATCAGTGTCGGTTCGTACCTGTCCCGTATCGGTAATGTTGTTGATTTCGGGGAGTATGCAGCAGAGGAACTTGTCCGTTCCCGCGACAATCCGCTGCGTGCAATGACCGGGGATCTTGCCGAGCGGATGCGTGCGGAGATTCTTGCGGCAAAGCCGAGGGTGACAGTGTCGGCGGTATTGTCCGGTGTATGACATCCGGTCTGCCGGCGGGACTTGGCGAGCCGTTCTTTGATACGCTGGACGGGGAGATTGCCAAAGCCGTGTTTGCCATTCCGGGTGTGAAGGGAATTTCGTTTGGCAGCGGGTTTGCGGCAGCAGCGCTGCGCGGCTCGGTAAACAATGATCCGTACCGCATGGCGGACGGCAGCGTTGCTGCCGTCACGAACCATGCGGGCGGTGTCCTTGGCGGTATGGCAAACGGTTCCGTGCTGGATTTTTCGGTTGCGTTCAAGCCGACGCCTTCGATTGCGAGGGTTCAGCAGACGGTGAATCTGCGGGACGGGACGAATGCCGATCTGTTGGTGCAGGGCCGCCATGATCCCTGTATCGCCAACCGCGGTGCAATCGTGGTTGAGGCGATGACGGCGTTTGTGCTGGCAGATCTTTGTGTGCGGGGCGGTTTCCTTGGGTAAGGAGAGTCTTGCTCCGCTGCG
>DALTYF010000172.1 GCA_029986195.1 Methanocorpusculum sp.
ACGAGATGGTTGGCGCGAAGGGCGCAAACAACTACTAAATCTTTTCGTGGCATCATACACATTTCATTTTTTGGTGGAATTTCTTGTATTTCGTGGTTACTCCAAGTACAGCCACACGAAAAAGCTAACGCACTGACAACCGACAAAAAACACATCTTTAATACCGTTCACAGCGAGAATTACTAAACAATGGTAAAAGTACCCTGTCAGGAAATCGTCTGGGACATCATCCCTGCCATGCAGGCAGCCCTTGCCGCCGAACTGGTCAGCCGCGGTGTATCCCAGATCAAAGTAGCCAAAGCCCTGTCAGTAGCTCCCTCCGCCGTATCCCAGTATCTCTCCGGCAAACGGGGATACCGCATCATCTTCGACGACGACATCAAAGAACTCATCGGCAGACTTGCCGAAGACATCAACTGCGGAACAATCACCGAAGACAAACTCGGCGAAGAGTTCTGCATCATCTGCCGCCACCTTCGCGGCAGTGAAACCTGCGACGGACACAACGCATGAACACCTTCTCGAACGGCCTCCTCAACGAACAGGCATTCGCCCTGACCGTCAACGGCAGAAACCTCCTCTCCGTTCTCATGCTCCCCGACCATCCGGACGAATTCGCCCGCGGTTATCTTGCAACCGAAGCAATCATCCCCGCTGACGAAATCGAATCGATCATGATTGACGGGACAACCATCAGCGTCCTTACCAGAAACTCCTTCAAAGTTCTTCTCCCCAAACGTGTCGTCATCTCCAGCGGCATCACCATCCCGACCGACACCCTCGCCACACCGTTCCCGCAGAATATTCTCAACGCCGGAGGCTACAGTGCCGCCGCCGTCCTGCCGGACGGCACCACCTTCACCTCAGGCGACCTCAGCCAGCCGGTTGCACTCGACAAAGCATGCGGCCTCCTCCTGCATGCAGGTCACCCTCCTTCCGCAGCCGCCCTCGTCATCTCCGGCAAACCAACCGCCGACACCATACGAAAAACCCTCAACACAGGCTTCTCCATCCTCGCTGCATACCAGCCGCCGACCGCACTGGCCGTAGAACTTGCCAAAACCGGTAACCTCACCCTCGCGGACATCCCGCACAAAAAAATTCACACCTGTCCGGAACGGATCAGATAAAAAAAAGTTAGTAGGTATATACAACTGAAACGGTTGCCGTAGTCTCCACCTCACCGGACTGGATCGTCGTGGGAATCGCAGCTCCTGTTGCACTCTCCGCCTTGAGCACTGCCCGGTCAAGCGAGTTGTAGGAGATTGAATATCTGCTCTGATCCACGGAAATCGTACCGGTCGAAACAATCGTCACTCCGAGAGCCGAAGCAACAGCATTTGCATCATTCCGTGCAGCAGTAACTGCTGCAAACAAGAGCCTTGTTCCGCTCCTCTGCCTGCTTTGCATCGGACAGACCAAACTGCAGACTGCTCACACTGTTTGCACCTGCACCAACCGCAGCATCAATATACTCGCCGGCCTTCGACACATCATACGACGTCATCTGAACCGTATTGCGAACCTGATAGACCTCAGTCCCGTTCGGCCACTTACCCGGATTGTACTCACCAATGGTATACGAATAAATATTGTATCCGGTCGTCTTCAGATTATTTTCCGCAATACCTGCACTCTTCAGCGCCGCAACAACTGCCGCCATCAGATCAGCGTTCTGCTGCTGTGCAATCTTTGCATCCGGATCGGTTGTCTCAACCGCAAAACTGATCGTAACTTTATCAGGAGTCGTCACCGACTCACCATAACCGGACGTAAGAATCACCCGGTCGGTCTGGGAGTTCTCTGCCGCTGCGGGAAGAACCAGAAGGGCAAACACCGCGAACAGCACAAGAACTGCAACTGTACTTTTTTTCATATCTGTATCAGATGAATAATTACCCCCAATCCGTCATATAGCTATCCTAAACTACCAAAATTTCGGTAGTTACCAGAAACAAAGGATCAGGAACCCCGATCCGGCATATTGAGAATCCGCACTTCCCGCTGCGGGAAAGGAATCGAGATGTTCCGCTCGCGGAACAACCGGTCAACCTCACAGTTCACCGCATCAAGAGCCGCATAATAATACAGCGGCTTTGCCGCACAGATCACCAGCTCAAAGTTCAGACTTGAATCACCAAACGACAGAAAGTTCGTCTCTACCGGCTCATCATGGGAAAGATACGGCGTCTTGGCAAACACATTATCCACCGCCTCTTGCATCGTCTTTTTCACAAGCTCCACATCCGAACCGTAGGCCACCCCAATTTTCAGGCGGATCAGCATATACTCTTCCGGCGCGGAGAAGTTGATCACAGCATCCCCCGCGATTTTTGAGTTCGGAATCGTCATCAGCTGGGAATCCAGTGTCTTAATGCGGGTACTGCGGGGCCCTATCTGCAGCACCTCCCCGAACTGCCCGCTCACCTGCACCCAGTCACCGACCCGGAACGGCGTATCCACATACAGAACCGCACCGCCGAAGAAGTTGCCGAGAACATCCTGAGCCGCAAGCGCCACCGCAACACCGGCAATTCCGGCTTCTGCTAGAAGCGGTGTAATATTGATCTCCAGCGTATTGAGAATCATCATCAGACCAAGACCCCAGATGACAACCCGCAGCGCAAACTTCAGAACCGGACTGGCACGGTTCGGTTCATGATGATCCGCCGGAAAGAAGTACTCAACCGCACTCATGCCGATGCGGTACACCGTCCAGACACCGAGGAACACAATCAGCGCAGAGTAATATTTTGTATTGATGACCAGCAGATCGTGCAGATAGATATCGAATGCGACATACATCGTGGTCGCAAGAATGTATCCTGCGATCGGGTACCCGAACGCATTGACAAGGAACCTGGCTGCTCCGCGATGGAGATAGTGCATCAGAAAATGAGTAAGAAGGGCTGCACCAATCGCGGCACAGATGCCGATAACCAGTATCCCTCCGCCGACGAAGAGCTCTTCCGGATCAAGCATGGATAGTACGTTCGTTTCCGGGTAATCTATATCTTCGCACCGTGCCAATGGGTACTTGTGCTGGCAGGCACAATACTAACAGAAGTATGACCATCGGAACTGATATGGCAAAGATGCTTGCCGAGGTGGTTGATCGGGATATCCGGATTATGCATGTGTGCGGTACGCACGAGGCAGCGATTGCAAAGTCCGGTATCCGGTCGGTTCTGCCGCCGCAACTGAAGATTGTGATGGGACCGGGCTGTCCGGTCTGTATTACGCCGCA
>DALTYF010000173.1 GCA_029986195.1 Methanocorpusculum sp.
GGAGGAAAGCACATGAACCAAAAAAAGCGACTAAATCTTTTCGTGGCATCACACCTCCTCTCTGACTAAAGAACAGTTTTTTACAGATGAGGATTCCCAGGACTTAATCATTCGTTCTTTGGAAATCATCGGCGAAGCAACAACGCACTGTCTGTCCGCCTCGGAACTCTTTTTCTCGGCAAAACACCCCTATCATCTCACACCAGAGCAGACTCCCCCAACGCAAGCCCGCTGGCAAAAAAAATCTCCCACAAAAAAAGAAAAAAATTATGGTGACCCGGACTCCCCGTCCGGATCATTATGATGCAGAGCCTGATACCGCTTCATCTCCCGGTCGCGCAGCTCAACCCTGCGCACCTTCCCGGAGATCGTCTTCGGCAGATCCTCCACAAACTCAACCGCCCGCGGATACTTATACGGCGCAGTCGTCTTCTTCATATGATTCTGCAGCTCCTTGATCAGCTCATCGGACGGCTTCCACCCATCCTTCAGAACCACAAACGCCTTCACAATCACCCCGCGGATCGGATCCGGACTGCCCACAACCGCCGACTCCTTCACCGCCGGATGCTCAATCAGTGCCGACTCCACCTCGCTTGGACCGATCCGGTATCCCGAACTCTTAATGATATCATCATCGCGGCCCATGAACCAGAAGTATCCCTCCTCATCCTTCACCGCCTTATCGCCCGTATAATACCAGCCGTTCACAAACACCGAAGATGTCGCCTTGGGATTATCCAGATACTCCTTAAAGAGACCAACCGGATTGGGATCCTTCGTCTTGATCGCAATCTTCCCCTCCTCGCCGACCGGAACCTCGCGGCCCTCCTCATCATGCAGCTGCACGCACCATCCCGGCGCAGGCTTCCCGATCGACCCCGGCTTATTCGGAATACACGGGAACGTACCGACAACCATCACCGTCTCCGTCTGACCGTATGCCTCATAGATCGTCTTTCCCGTCGCCTCCTCCCAGACACGCGTCACCTCCGGATTCAGCGCCTCACCCGCAGACACACAGTGCCGCAGCTCCGAAAAATCAAACGCCTCAAGATCCGCCAGAATCAGCATCCGGTAAATCGTCGGCGGCGCACAGAACGTCGTAATCTCATAGTGCTCAAGTAACGGCAGAAGCTCCGTAGCATTGAACTTCCCCCGGTAATCATACACAAACACACAGGCACCCTGCATCCAGGGACCATAGAACTTCCCCCACGACGACTTGCCCCATCCCGTATCCGCAACCGTAAAATGCAGATCATTCTCCGTCAGATCATACCAGAACCGGCCCGTCACGATATGCCCCAGAGGATACGCATGCGTATGCAGAACCATCTTCGGATCTCCGGTCGTACCTGACGAAAAGAAGATCAGCATAGGATCAGTTGCCTTCGTCCGGACACTCCGTGCCAGCGGAATCAGCTTCGTTGACGCAGGTGCAGGGTGGACCAGCTCCGTCTGATAATTAATCCATCCGGGCAGTCCCCCGTCCGTCAGAAACTTCACGGAAAGTGTCGGGCACTCGGACAGGATCTCCTCAATCTTCCAGGAGTTCTCCATATCCGTCACAATCATCTTGAACTTACCCTGATTAATACGGTACTTCAGATCGTGCGGAGTAAGAATGCAGGGAGACGGACAGAACACAGCACCGATCTTAATCGCTGCAATCGCAAAGGTCCACCATTCCGGAACCCGCGGCAGCAGAATCATCACACGGTCGCCTTTACCGATGTTCTGCTTAAACATCATATTCGCAATCTGATTGGACAGATTCATCATGTGACGGAAAGTAAAATACTTCTCCTCCCCTTTCTGATTCGTCCAAATCATAGCGAGCTTGTTTCTGTCTTTCTTCGCCCATGCATCGACTACGTCGAATCCGAAGTTGTAGTACTCCGGCACGGCAATCGAGAACGTGGAATAGGTTTCCTCGTAATCTACCATATTGTGTGCTGCCGTTTCGGTCATGCAGTAGTACTATTGATCATCCCGAGGGATAAATTCTCGCGACACGGATAGCGCCCTACAACAGCGTACATTGATTACTCCGCGCAAACAAACCTCATTCCCATCGTGCTCCGAATACTCAACTCCCTGCTGACCCTTCCCCTAATCTGTCTCTTCTGGATCCACAGTATCCCCCAATCCCTCTTCCTGCTGGGATACCTCCCCTTCTCCCCCGACAGAAAACTCTGGGCATATCTGTTTGCAGCACTCCTCCTCCTTCACGGCCTGATCTCGCTCGCCCTTGCCCTGCAAAAATATCGCAGACCGCACCGAATCTACCCCGCACAAAACAAAGGATTCCTCCTTCAGATCACCATGGGAATCCTCATCCTCGTCCTCCTCGCACTGCATGCAGTCTCATTCGGCTACACCACATCCGCGGGCGAATACATCCTGCGTGACCCGCAGATCACAACCCTCCTTCTGCAGATTACCCTCACCATCGCCGCAGGCCTGCACTGCCTCATCAGCATCCCCAAAGCCTGCGTAACACTTGGTCTCCTCACCCGGGAACAGCACATGACCTGTGCCCGGATTGCCGCAGCAGCAGGTACCCTGCCTCCGGTCGCACTCTCCCTCATCGCCTTTACCGGCTACTACCTCCCTGCCATCACCGGAGGGATATGGTGACCCGCATTCTTGTTATCGGTTGCGGACTTGCCGGAATCTCCGCAGCAGTCCGGTCTGCCGAACTGGGCGCCGCAGTCACCCTCATCTCCGTAGCACGGCCTGACCGCTCACAGTCCGTCATGGCCGCAGGCGGCATCAACGCCGCACTCAACACCAAAGGAGAGCACGACTCCCCCGAAGAACACGCACAAGACACCCTCCGGGCAGGCGTCTATCTCGCAGACCCCGCCGCAGTAGAAGACCTTACCCGTGCCGCCCCGGAACTTGTCGCCGGTCTCGGACGCCGCGGCGTGGTATTGAACCGCGACGCAGACGGAAACATCGACCTCCGTCACTTCGGCGGCCAGAAAAAAATGCGGACCGCCTTCTCCCGCTCAGGGATAGGACGGCAGCTGATCACGGGACTCTCCGCCGAACTCCTCCGCCATGAAACCGCAGGCCGCATAACATTCCTCGATCATCACCGTTTCCTCTCTCCCGTCTGCAGAAAAAATCGCTGTGTCGGTGCAGTTATTGAAGACACCGCAACCGGCGCACTCTCTCACCGTCACCTCCGATGCCGTAATAGTCGCATCCGGCGGCCTTGGCGGACTCTTC
>DALTYF010000174.1 GCA_029986195.1 Methanocorpusculum sp.
CAGGAGAAGCGAAAATCTCCGTGGGGATCTGGATGCGGATTTTGCAGGACTTGCGGCACAGCGGGTTCGTGATTCCGCGGCGGCCGGGATTTCAGGGGTGAGGTACTCGATGCCCTATATGGATGAGCGGGTGATACGGGCGTCGCGGAGATTCTCCGCGACCGAACTGGTCGCAGGCGATCTGCGCAAAATTGCGCTGCGCAAAGTTGCGGCGAAGTATCTTCCGGAGGATCTGGCGTGGAAACCGAAGAAAGCGATGCAGTACGGCAGCGGGATGACGGCGGCGCTGCGAAGAGTGGAGAAGGGTTTGCAAAGGTAAGGTTCCGCGGAAACAAAAAAAAACATCACGGAATTTCCCTGCAACGTATTGTTTCCGTGAGGCAGCCGGAACGATGTGCGGAAGGTATGCGTTCCGTCTCCTCTGAATAAATTTTTGAGATTGTATGATCCTCAGGAGAATGGTCTCTTACTCATTTTCTAATTCCTTCTTTTTTTGTTGTGCCTGATACAATCTGAGGATAACACAAAACAGAAAGAAAGCACAACCGCAGAACAGAAAAAAAGGTGATGCAGTACCTCCAGAAACCAGCGGGAGAAATTTTCCCGGGCACCTCACTTCCCGTACAAATGTATCCGCACCCGTTCTGCAAGCGACTGTTCCCGCCGCTTGAGAACCGTCAGATCCACCCCGTCCTCATGGTAGGACGAGAACAAAAAGAACAGAAAATCCCCCGTCATATCCATCGACTGCGGTTTAAACCGGACTTCAACCGTCGTATCCCCCACAAACCCCTTAATCGAAAACCAGTCCGGTTTCTCGAACGAATAAAATCCCCCGCCGAGATTAGGCATAGACTCCACTTTTCCGAAGTTGCCCAGATACCGGAAAAATCCGGCAGTTACCGGCTCGCTGAGCTGATACTCCTTCATAAACGACCCGTCCGCACAGTACTTATGCTGAATGGAACGAAGAATGCGCATGTTCTGCCACCTCCAAAAGTGCGTTTACGGCCGTCTCACACTCGGCATCCGTGGTACAATAGGACAGACTCAGGCGGATACAGCCCTGACCATTGTCGATTGTTTTGTGTACGAGCGGCACAGTGAAGTCCGGTCCGCACTATAATATTATAGGCTCTGGCAAGGATGAATCCTGCCGTGTCATTCTCCAGCCCCTGAATGTTTACGGCGATTACGGGGATGTCGGGCGTTTTGTTGTAAACGATGATGTTTTCCGCGTCCGCAAGGCCTGCAATGATGGCCGCCGTCTGGCGTTTTGCCTTTTCGGCGACGGCAAAGAGTCCTTCCTGCTCCAGAAATGCAACCCCTGCGGCAAGCGCCGCAAGGTCGAGGTAGTTGTGCGTTCCGGATTCAAATCTGTCCGGCATTTCCCGGGGCTGGAACAGTGAGACGGAGTTGGTTCCCGTTCCTCCGGTGCCGGGGATACCGAAAAGTCCTTTGTGGCCGGTAAACACGAAGGCATCGACCGGCAGATCCCGCAGGGTTACCGGTACGTGGCCTGCGGTCTGTGCTCCGTCCACGAGGAAGAAGATGCCGTGATCGTAGAGGAGTTCGCCGATTGCCCGGATATTCTGCACCGAACCAAGTACGTTGCTTGCGTGGGTCATGACCATGAGTCTGGTGGCGGGTCGGATGGCAGCTTCCACCGCCTCGGGAGTGACGTATGCGTCCGTGAACGGGACAACATCAAGCCGGATGCGGCCGGTACGGGCGGGCGTACTCGTGGAGGGGACGAAGCACGGAGTTGTGGTCAAGGGCGGTGGTGAGGACGTGGGGTCTGTCCGGATGACCGGCAAGAAATCCCGGAATCAGTATGTTCAGCGAGTCGGTTGCGTTGTGGGTGAAGATGAGGTGTCCGGGCTCCGGAACGCCGAGGAGGTGTGCGAGCCGTTCGCGGGCGAGGGTTGCGTAATCCCGGCCTTCGGTTCCGGTCGTCCGGCCGGAACCGAACGGCGGAAGAGCGAGAGCGCCTACTACCGCTTCGGTCACGCAGAGAGGTTTGGGCCAGCTGGTGGCAGCATTGTTGAGGTAGATCAGGGGTTTTGCAGGCGGCATTTTTCCTGAGAGAGTATCTGCTTGGGATCTCTATAAGGGTTTCGCAGCCGGGAAACTCGCAACCTTAACAATCTCAGAGGGCAACTAATACACAATGACTGATGTGAAGGTACCGCTCGATGTTCCCGAATGTATGCGGGAACAATACACAGAAAACTACAACCTGATCACCGGAGGTTCCGGTCGCCTGATGCTGTTTGCAGGCGATCAGAAGATTGAGCACCTCAACGATGACTTCTGCGGCGCAGGCATTCCGGCTGACGACGCCGACCCCGAACACCTCTTCCGTATCGCATCCAAAGCGAAGGTAGGCGTGCTTGCCGCCCAGCTGGGGCTTATCGTCCGCTATGCGATGGACTACCCCGAGGTTCCCTATCTCGTCAAGATGAACTCCAAGACCCACCTCGTCGGCGTGTCCCAGAAGGATCCGGTCAGCCCCCAACTGTGGACGGTCGATCAGATTGCAGAGATCGCCGACCGCGGCATTAAGATCGCCGGTATCGGCTACACGATCTACCTCGGCAGCGAAGAGGAAGCCGACATGCTGGCAGAAGCCGCCCAGCTGATCAACACCGCACACCAGTACGGCATGGTGACGGTTCTGTGGATTTACCCCCGCGGCAAAGCGGTCAAGGACGAAAAAGACCCGCACTTAATTGCAGGGGCAGCAGGTGTTGCGGCATGTCTCGGCAGCGACTTCGTGAAGGTGAACGCGCCGAAGAAGGAAGGAGCAGCATCCGCAGAACTTCTTCAGGAAGCAGTCAAAGCAGCAGGCCGGACAAAACTCGTCTGTGCAGGCGGCTCGTCGGTCTCGGAAGAGAAGTTCCTCGCCGAACTCTACGACCAGATTCACCTCGGCGGTGCATCCGGCAACGCAACCGGCAGAAACATTCACCAGAAATCTCTTGACGAGGCCGTGAAGTTCTGCAACGCAATTTATGCAATCACCGTAGAGAACAAGAGCGTCGCAGAAGCGGTTGCCCTGCTGAAATAATTTTTCTGATACTCTCTTTTTTGGCCGTTTGCGGAGCGGCGTGTTCCCTCATTGACCCAGAGCACGGCCTCACGCACAGCAAACCTTCCGCACCTGATGACGCTTTGTTCAATGAT
>DALTYF010000175.1 GCA_029986195.1 Methanocorpusculum sp.
ATGGGTGAGTTGGTTTTCGCGGGTTTTTGCTTGTGTCCGCCATTTATAGCAGATCCCGGATACTCTTCTCATCTCTGGTACTGTCGAGTACTTCGCGGTCGGTCGGGTCGGCGATCAGGAGGAAGTTCGGCAGGATTGCATAAACCGGGAACAGCCGGAAGAACTCCTGCACCACCAGTTTGTTCATCCGGAGAATCAGAAACTCCCGCCGCAGTTCGTTCATCTGTTCCGGTTCCGCTGCCCGGACGCGGGGCAGCAGGTCATCCTTGAGAGCGGCAATATGGCGGGTGTTTAAGGTGGTCATAAGTCTGTGGCTTTCCACTCCCTGATAGTAGCGGATAATGACCGCCTGCGTAAGGAGCGTAAGCAGGAGGAGGATCGGGTACTCGGTCGGGAGGATGGAGATGAACGCAAGGTACTGGTTTAAGGTGAGTCCCGGAAACAGCATTGCCCCGACCAAGAGCAGGCCGGTAATCATTGCGGCGGTACTGATATAGAGCCAGATCTTGAACTTCGCCGCTTCCGTTTCCGGAGCTTCGGCGGGGACGTTCCGGGGCACGAAAAATCCCTGTTCATCCGGCCGGGTACGGATAATCTTTGCATAAAAGACGAGAATAATGACGATTTGCAGGATGACAACGAGGAGCAGATGCCGATCTCGATCATTTCCTCTGTGTAGAGGATGACGGCACAGATGACATCGATGCTATAGATGATCGCAAATCCCTTTTTGCAAGCGGCTTTGCATTGATGAGAAATGCGTTCCAGAAGATTTCAATAAAGGTGACTTTGTTTTTGCGAAATGTTTTCAGCAGGTTTGCCAGCCGCAGGAACTCGCGGATCTGAATATGGGTGGCTGCATCGGTGATATGGGTACTGGTGCCGGAACCAAGGGAGGGGATCATCATGAGGAAGAAGTAGAACATGTAGATGAAGAAGCTTGCAACAATCCAGAGCATGAGTATATCAAGGGGGGGAGATGTCATGCAGGATACAGATGACGGTCCAGATGAGAAGGAGAAGGATCGGAAGGGGAACCCAGTATTTCGTTCTGGCAAGACGGAGTTCTCCTTCTTCCAGGGCTTTGCCGTACTCCTGTTCCTCTTTGATCTGCCCGGAGATGCGGATGATGAGTGCATCTTTGGTTGCCATGTCGTATCCCCTGCTCGCTTAAGTTATTTACGTGGCGCTGACCTATATTTTCTACTGTTGTGATCAACCATGAATACCGTGACAGATGATGCCAGAAAGCAGAATGTCGCTCGTTTATCGGTGTTCTCGAATCTGTTTCTGACGGTTGCAAAGATTCTGACGGGAATCTCTATTGGTTCGGTGAGTATTATCTCGGAAGGTATCCATTCGGGAATGGATCTTCTTGCTTCCTGCATTGCCTATTTTTCGGTGAAGAAGTCAGCCGAGCCGCCGGACGCGGATCATGCGTTCGGACACGGGAAGTACGAGGATGCGTCGGGTCTGATTGAGGCGCTGCTGATTGTGCTTGCGGCAGGGATTATTATCTGGGAAGCGTGCCACAAGCTGGTCTCCGGCGGGGAGCTGGTCTCGCTTGATCTTTTGTATGCGGGTATGATCGTGATGGGTATTTCCGCGGTGATGAACTTCGTTGTGTCCCAGCGGCTGATGAAGGTTGCAAAGGAGACGGAGTCGATCGCACTGGAGAGCGATGCCTGGCATCTGCGCACGGATGTTCTGACGTCTGCGGGAGTGTTTGCGGGCCTTGTGCTGATACAGGTTACGCATCTGGTGTTCCTTGATTCGGTGATCGCAATTGTTGTGGCACTGCTGATTCTCCGTGAGGCGTATTCCCTGATCCGCCGGAGTTTTGCGGATCTGATGGATGAGAGTCTGGATGAAGATGAGGTGATTCTGATTGAGGATATCATCTGCCGGCATGCGAATGCGTTTACGAACTTCCACAGTCTGAAGACCCACCGGTCGGGACCGAACCGGTTTGTGGAGTTTCATCTGATGATGCCGCATGCAACAACGCCCCTTGATGCGGCACATGCGGTGCTGAAGGAGACCGAGACCGATATTGTTGCAAGGATGCCAAGAACATCCGTGATCGTACATCTGGATCCCTGTGACGGACGCTGCGGGAGACCGGAGTGTTCGTTTGTGTGTAAGGAGACGGGGAAATAATTTTTTTGCACCGCTCAAAACCTATAATACTCCCCAGACAAAATATCTCCTCAATCATGGACTATGCAGACCGTCCGGTGTACAACGTCAGCGACAACAGCGTGCCGCCCTCCGTCCTCGTCCTCAGCATCCTTCAGCACTTTTTTGTCCTTGCCGTCTACATGACCTATCCTGTCATCATCACCAGAGCCGTTGGCTGCGGCGAAGATCTTTCCACCTTCCTCATTCAGCGCAACCCTCATCGGTTCCGGCATTGCCACACTTCTTCAGGCGTTCCGCTACACCGGCTGCGGCTACATCTTCCCCATGGTCCCGAACTCCTCCTACCTCCCTGCCTCCATGCTCGCCGCAACCGCCGGCGGTCTTCCCCTTCTCTACGGCATGATGATCGTCTCCGGCTTTCTGGAAATGCTTTTCAGCCGGCTTACCCGGTACTTCCGTATCCTCTTTCCCGGGGAAGTCATCGGCGTTGTCATGTTCATGCTGGGCCTTGCCGTCATTCCCTTCTCCTTCCCGCTCTTCTTTGGCAGCGGCGACTCCAGTCCCCTCAGCCCCGCCGCAACCGCCGTTGGCATCATCACCCTTGGTTCCATGATCATCCTCGGCATTCAGCAGAAAAAAAATATTCAGATTCTACGCAGTCCTGATCGGTATCATCATCGGTTTTGTCTCCTCCGTCCTCTTCGGCATCCTCACCCCTGCCGACATTGAAGCCGCTGGTACCGTATCCCTCTTCTCCCTCCCGAACCCGGTCGGCATCGTCAGCTACAGCTTTGATATCGGCCTTCTCATACCCTTTGCAATCGGCATGCTCTGTGTCATGCTCAAATCCGCGGGAAACATCGCCCTGCTGGATGAGTACACCGGTGAGACCAACAAAAACAACCTCCGGCGCGGCATCCTCTCCGAAGGATTCGGGGCTGCCCTCTGTTCCGCCATCGGCGGCATCGGCATCGGGTCCTCCGCGTCCAACACCGGCCTCATCCCCCGGACATCGGTCTCGGTCTCGGTCTCTTTCTCCTCC
>DALTYF010000176.1 GCA_029986195.1 Methanocorpusculum sp.
TTTCTGGCACCTCCTTTCCATCCATCTGGTCCCAAACATTATCCCGGCCATCATGTTCGTCGTCATCTCCAGCGTCAGCGCCTGTATTACCATGGAATCGACCCTGAGTTTCCTCGGTCTCGGTCTGCCGCTGGATGTCCTTTCCTGGGGAAGTCTGCTTTCGCTTGCAAACCGTGCTCTGCTTCTCAACACCTGGTGGGTAATTATCATTCCGGGTGTTTTCCTTGTGGTAACTCTGAGCTGTATCACCTCGATTGCGAATTATTTCCGCAAAGAATCAAACAAAAAAACCGAGCAGGCTCTGAAACCACTCTTCTTTTTTGCTACGAAATTATTTTTATGTAATATTTATACCTCATTAACTGCAATATCGTAATGCTTAGTGAGTGTGAATTTAAAAATTCGTGTTACTTCCGAGCGTTAACTGTAGTCTCAATTTTGGGATGTGAAATCTGTGAAAAAACGAACAACGCCATTTATTCTGTGCTGTATTGTTGCAGTGCTGCTTCTCACCATTTCTGCGGGTTGTGTTGAAACCGGCGGAAATACCGATGATGTCTCGCTGAAAAACACTCTGGTATATGCCGGTGAGTCGGAGGACACGATCAATCCGGTTTTAAACAGCCACTCAGAACTTGCCGATCTCATCTGTTCGGGTCTGATGAAGTATGATGCAAACGGCAAACCGATCGTGGATCTCGCGGAGTCCTATACGTATGATCCTGCAGCGATGATCTACACCTTCACGCTTAAAAAAGGCGTGACCTGGCATGACGGCACGCCGTTCACCGCATCCGATGTGGTGTTCACCTATGAAGTGCTGATGCACGATGAGACGATCTCGTCCAGTATCACCAGCAACTACGAAGACATTGCTTCCGTAACCGCACCCGATGACCACACGGTTGTCTTCAGGATGGGGGACACCAGTGCGGCAATGCTCGATTACTTCACGATTGGTATCCTGCCCGAACACCTGCTCAAAGGAAAGGACATCAACACGGACTCCTTCAACCAGCACCCGGTCGGTACCGGTAAGTACCGGTTCGTTGAGTGGGACACCGCCGGCGGCATGATCATTCTTGAGCGGAACACCAACTACTACGGAAAAGTTCCGAACATTGAACGCGTCATCTACAAGACGGTCGCGGTCGAAAGCACAAAAGCAACCATGCTCTCCACCGGCGAAGCAGACCTTGCCTGGCTGAATGCAAATTACGCAAAAACGTTCCGCGGTAATTCGAACTACAAGAACATTGATTTCAAGACCGCCGACTACCGCGGCATGTCCATGGACTTCTGGACAACATTCTGGCAGGAGAACGGCGACTCGATTGGCGTACTGAACTATGCAATCGATAAACAGGCCATCGTGGCAAGTGTCCTTGACGGAAGAGGGGTTACCGCCTTCAGCCCGATTCAGTTAAGCGACTACGGAGGAAACCCCGCAGCCGATAAGTATCCCTACGATCTGACAAAATTTGCCGCAGAGATGGAAAAACTCGGATGGGTCAAAGGCAGTGATGGTATCTATGAACGCAACGGTCAGAAGTTCCACTTCACCATTCAGGTCCGCGGCCATGAAGAAGAACGTATCGATATTGCCAACCTCTGTTCCCGCATGCTCAAAGAAGCAGGTGTTGACATGGAGATTGTTGTTGTTACCAAGTTCGACTGGAACAAAGGGTACAATGGTTTCCTCTCCGGTTACGCCGCCCAGTTCGATCCGGATATGGTGTATGCAAACTACGTTACCGGCGCAAGTGACAACACCATGCAGTACTCCAACGCCGAGGTTGACCGCCTGCTCACCGCCGGCAGACATGAGACCGACCCTGACAAGAGAAAGGCGATCTATCAGGAGTTCGAGACTGTCTACGCAAAGAGTCCGGGTATTGTGTTAACCGCATACCTTGACGGTAACTACGTCAGTATTGCCGGTCTTTCCGGTCTTGATACGACCCGTGTCCTCGGACATCATGCGGTCGGTGTTATGTGGAACATTGAAGAGTGGACCCTCTCCAAATAATTTTTCTTTTTCATCAATGGCCGAAATATTAGAAATCAACAACCTCTCAATCCATTTCGACACGCCGGAAGGGGAGGTCTGTGCAGTGCGGGGTGTTGATCTCTGCGTGAAAAAAGGGGAGATCCTCGCAATTGTCGGGGAGTCGGGCTGCGGCAAGACGGTTCTTTGTCAGTCGGTGATGAAACTCCTTCCGAAGAACGCCAGAATCGCTTCCGGTACGATCACGGTTGACGGAACGGACATTACCGGATGTTCGGAGAGGGAGATGCGCAACCTTCGCGGGAATCTTTTTTCGATGATCTTTCAGGATCCGATGACCACCCTGAACCCGACCATGCCGATCGGAAAACAGATCGCCGAAGCGGTACGGAGACACAGCAGTGCAGGCAAAGATGCGGCAAAGGCACGTGCCCTGGAGCTGCTTGAGCTGATCGGTATCGATGATCCCGTTGTCCGGTACGATCTGCAGCCGCATTTCTTCTCCGGCGGTATGCGGCAGCGGTGTGTTCTTGCCATCGCTCTTGCTTCCCGTCCGAAGATTCTGTTTGCCGACGAACCGACAACCGCTCTTGACGTGACGGTGCAGGCAAAGATTCTGGATTTACTTCTGGAACTGCGGGACAAACTTGGTCTTACGATTGTGTTCGTCTCCCATGATCTCGGTGTTGTTGCCCGGATTGCCGACCGCGTGGCAATTATGTATGCCGGAAAGATTGTGGAGATCGGGCGGGTGGACGAGATCTTCTATGATCCCCGTCACCCCTACACGTGGGGACTGATGCAGTCCCTGCCGTCCCTGGCACGGGAAGGCGAACCGCTGCACTGCATTCCGGGCATGCCGCCCGTGATGCTGAATCCGCCGGAAGGCGATGTGTTTGCGTACCGCAATGTGTATGCGTTACAGATTGATTATGAGGAGATGCCGCCGTTCTTTGCGGTTTCCCCGACGCACGCTGCGGCTACGTGGCTGCTGGATCCCCGTGCACCGCGGATCTCCTCTCCCGTGTCCCTGCGGCGGAGGGAAGGTGAACCGCAATGACCGCAACGCCGGTTCTGGATGTTGTCGGGCTGGTCCAGCACTTTCCGATCAATCGTTCCGTGACTATCCGGGCGGTTGACGGTATTGATTTTTCCG
>DALTYF010000177.1 GCA_029986195.1 Methanocorpusculum sp.
GGTTTTCTTGTTTATTCCGTGATGTTGAAAATTTCTGCGTGTTCTGTGTTTTCCGTGGGATGTTCAGGAATAAAGGTGCAACGCCCCTTACCGCTTTGTTCCAAAAGGCCGGAACCTCCCTGTTGACGACCGCATCATCAACAAAAATCCTTTCAGTTCCCCTCCGCACCCACCATCTGATTAATCAGAATCTCCGCAATATCCGAACTGTACTCACTAATCCTGTGCATACTATTCGCAATCGTCGTCAGAGCAACCGCCTCTTTTACCTTCATCTTCTGCGTCAGCGCCGACAGCGCATGATACTCCGGCAGCAAATCATCCGCCGCCTCAATAATCGCATTCGCCTCCGGAATACTATCCGCATAAATCGCCTTAATACTCCGGTTGAAAATATCCAGCGACGCCTCCCCCGCCTTCGTCACCTTCGCAACAACCGTATGATCCACCCGCATATCAATCAGCACCAGCGCCGCCTCCGAAATCGCCACCGCATGATCCCCCACCCGCTCAATAATCCGGGAAATCTGATAATGCGTCGCAGCCTTCGACGGTGCAATCTCCATCCTCCGCGACAGCGCAGGATTCGTCACGATCAGAGAAAACTGCCGGTGTACCAGCCAGTGCAGACGATCCACATCCGTATCACGGGCGGACACATCCTCCGCAAGCTCGCGGCGTCCCTGTTCCAGCGCATACAGCGCATCCTCATGCATCGCCTTCACAATCACATACATCCGGCGAATCGTATTCTCAAACGGCATCTCCGAAGGATTCAGAATATCCTTCAGAATAATACTGTTATCGCTCTCCACCGCAACCTCCTGACCGATCGTCATCTGCGTAAACTTCCGCACCACCTGCCGTACCTTCGGCGGAATCCTGCCTGCCGACGTAACACGAATCGTCGTAAACCCGGAAATATAGGCACCAATCAGCGACCGCAGCAGCATATCCGGAACCGGATAATCCTTCAGGGAAAACTCCTTAATCCGGATCGTACTGTCATACGTCAGATTCGGCGTCAGCAGAAGCGTCCCGTCCGCCTGGACAATCACTCCGACAGGATCATTCTTCTCGATCCTCTGCTGGCGCACCCAGCCTTTTGGCAGAGAAATCACATATGACGACCCGCCCGTAACCTGTACTTTCCGGATTTCCATAACTTGATACTACTCTATGTCACCGCCAATATTTATTGACACCTATGGAATCTCTATATGCACAATAGGTGTATAGAAACTCTGCTGCCGAATAGTTGCGATAGCGATCGCAGGAGACTATGTCGATCATCGCTATACCGGCTTATTCCCAACTGAATGAGCGGAAGCTGATGCATAATGGCGTTAATCTTCCGGGTGTAATTAGTATGCGTAGTACAAAACGCTTCAACAAAACAGGTCTCACTGCAATCCTTGCAGTAGCAGTCCTTGCCCTTGCCGTTCTCTCGGCCGGATGTATTGGCACAGACACTCCGTCCGAACCTGCCGGAACCATCTCAATTGCCGGTTCCACGTCCGTTCTTCCTGCTGCCCAGGCAGTAGCCGAAGTGTACATGGACAACCACGCAAACGCTGACATTCAGATCAGCGGCGGCGGCTCAGGAGTCGGTGTTACCGCCGTCTCCTCCGGAACTGCAGATATCGGTATGCTCTCCCGTGACCTGAAATCCTCCGAAAAGGAAGGTCACACATTCAAAGAATATGTCATCGGACGTGACGGCATTGCCATCATCGCCCACCCGTCCAACAGCGTCTCCGCCCTCACCCTTGCCCAGATAAAAGACATCTATCAGGGCAGGATCACCAACTGGAAAGAACTCGGCGGCGCGGACGCTGAAATCGTCCTCATCGGCCGTGACAGTGCGTCCGGAACCCGGGAGTTCTTCATCGAGTTCGTCCTGGCCAAAGAGGATGCCGCAAAGACCATGCAGGAACTCAACTCAAACGGAGCTGTGCAGAAAAGTGTTGCCCAGACTCCCGGCGCAATCGGCTACGTCTCCCTTGAGCACGTGGACGACACCGTCAAAGCATTCACCATCGACGGCGTCACTCCCTCGGTCGCCACCGTCATTGACGGCACCTACACCATCAACCGTCCGCTCCTCATGATCACTGACGGCGAACCAACCGGTCTTGCCAAGAGTTACCTTGAGTTCATTCTCTCTGCCGACGGCCAGAAGATCTTACGCGATAAGGGATTTGTCCCGGTCGCATAACGATTCAACCATCTTTTTTTCAGGAAAACCATGACAGAACATACAAACACTGCAGCCCGCAGCCGGGTTGTGCGGGAGAAAGTCATCAGATCTGTCTGGCTGCTTACCGCCCTGCTATCGGCTGCTGCTGTTGTATTCATCCTCGGTTATCTGATCTATACTGCTCTTCCCGCATTCACCGAAGTGGGAATTTCCGGATTTTTCTTCAACGCTGACTGGAACCCGACCGGTTCTGTTCCTTCCTACGGTGTTGCCGCATTAATTATTGACACACTGCTTGTCACCCTTGGGGCACTGATCTTTGCGGTTCCTCTGGGGCTTGCCACTGCGGTGTACCTCTCCTATCTTGCCCCGCCCAAAATCCGCGACACGGTAAAACCGATCATCGAACTCCTTGCCGGAATTCCGTCGGTCGTGTACGGTTTTTTTGGGATGGTGGTTCTCTGTAACTTCCTGCGGACAACCCTTGACATTCCGAGCGGTTTCTCCTGGCTTGCCGCCTCGGTGATTCTGGGAATCATGGCGCTGCCGACGATCGTTTCCGTGTCTGAGGATGCGCTGTTTGCGGTTCCCAAGGATTACAAGGAAGCATCCCTCGGTCTTGGTGCAACCTACTGGCACACCATCTCCCGCGTTCTTCTGCCCGCCGCCGCATCCGGAATTTCCGCTGCGGTTGTTCTGGGCATGGGACGGGCAATCGGTGAGACCATGGCGGTTATGATGGTTGCCGGAAACGCTGCGATCATCCCCGAACCCATCTGGAATGTTCTTTCGCCGGTCAGAACCCTGACCGCAACCCTGGGTATCGAGATGGCGGAGGTGGCAGCTGGCAGTATGCATTACTATGCCCTGTTCGGCGTTGCGGTCATTCTGCTGGTCATTGCCCTTGTGGTAAACCTTGCATCCGCCTGGATTATGAAACGGACACAGACCGGAC
>DALTYF010000178.1 GCA_029986195.1 Methanocorpusculum sp.
GATCTCGGCGGAACCATGCGGCTCGGTGACTATCCGGTTCAGCTTGCGGCCGATTCGCGGCTCGCCGGGCTTTACGGTACAACCGAAGTGGTTGAACGCCACCGTCACCGGTACGAGGTCAACCCGGAGTACATCGAGGCGATCGAGGCGAAAGGTCTGCGGTTTGTGGGGCGGAACGGACGCCGCATGGAAGCGCTTGAACTTCCGGGCCACCCGTACTTTGTTGCAACCCAGTTCCACCCTGAGTTCCGGTCCCGTCCTACCCGTCCTTCGGCACCGTTCGTCGGCTTTGTGAAAGCCTGTCTTGAAAATCACACCCGCAAAGAGTAAACCATGGAATCCATTCTTGTCCTTGACTTCGGCGGCCAGTACAACCAGCTGATTGCCCGCCGCGTCCGCGAGGCGAACGTCTATTGTGAGGTGAAAACCTGCATGGTTTCGCTTGACGAGATCATTGCCGGAAACTACAGGGGCATCATCTTTACCGGCGGCCCTGCTTCGGTGTATGCTGAGGGCGCTCCCCGTGTGGATGCAGGTGTTTTCTCGCTCGGGATTCCGATTCTCGGTATCTGTTACGGGGCGCAGCTGACTGCGTTCACACTTGGCGGAAAAGTTTCTTCCGGGGCAACGGCTCTGACCCGCGAGTACGGCAAAACACCGCTGTCGCTCCGTGAGAGTCTGCTCTTTGCCGGAATCCCGGAGGAGACCTCCTGCTGGATGAGTCACGGCGACTACATCAGCGAACTTCCGGCAGGATTCCGTGCCACGGGGGCGACACCCGGCTGCCCGTTTGCCGCGCTCGAAAATCCGGATAAAAAGATCTATGCTGTTCAGTTCCATCCCGAAGTGCTGCACACGCCCGAAGGCATGGCGATGATCCGAAACTTCCTGTATGGTGTCTGCGGCTGTACCGGAACGTGGCATATGTCCTCGTTCGTGGACAATATGGTTGCACATCTGCGGGAGAAGATCGGCGACAAAAAAGTGCTCTGTGCACTTTCCGGCGGTGTGGATTCGTCGGTTGCCGCAGTCCTTGTGCATAAGGCCGTGGGCAAACAGCTGACCTGCATCTTTGTGGATCACGGTCTGCTGCGCAAGAACGAGGGCGATGAGGTGGAAAAGGTTTTCAAAAACCAGTACGACATCAATCTGATCCGCGTGAATGCAGAGGAGAGATTCCTCGCAAAACTTGCCGGCGTCTCCGACCCCGAACAGAAGCGCAAGATTATCGGTGCAGAGTTTATCCGCGTCTTTGAAGAAGAGGCAAAAAAGATCGGCACGGTCGATTTCCTCGTGCAGGGAACGATTTATCCGGATGTGATTGAGTCGGGCCCCGGCAACGCGGCGGTCATCAAGAGCCACCACAATGTCGGCGGTCTCCCTGACCATGTGGACTTCAAGGAGATCATCGAACCCCTGCGCATTCTCTTCAAAGACGAGGTGCGTGCCGCGGGAGCGGAACTCGGTATCCCGGAAAATCTTGTCTGGCGTCAGCCGTTCCCGGGACCGGGGCTTGCTATCCGCGTAATCGGTGACATCACCAAAGACAAGCTCGATATTCTCCGCGATGCGGATGCAATCTTCCGCGAGGAGGTTGCAGCCGCAGGTCTCGATCGTGCCATCAACCAGTACTTTGCGGCCTTAACCAACATGCGCAGTGTCGGTGTCATGGGCGACGAGCGTACCTATGACTACGCCATTGCGTTGCGGGCGGTTACGACGACGGACTTTATGACCGCCGACTGGGCGCAGATTCCGTATCCTGTGCTGGAAAAAATTTCCGGCAGAATCATCAACGAGGTTCGCCACGTGAACCGTGTTCTCTATGATATCACGAGCAAACCTCCGGCAACCATCGAATATGAGTGATACTTATGCCAACATCCAAACAACTTGATGCAAAATACTATATGCCCGCGTTCGGACGGGACATGGAGATCGTCCGGGGCAAAGAATGTCATGTCTGGGACAGTACCGGAAAGAAATATCTTGATTTAGTCGCAGGTATTGCGGTGTGCAGTACCGGTCACTGTCATCCGGCAGTGACCGCCGCTATCTGCAAACAGGCGCAGACGCTGATTCACTGCTCGAATCTGTACTATGTGCCTGGACAGGCGGAGCTTGCGGCAAAACTGTCGAAGGCTTCCGGCCTTGGTAAGGTCTTCTTCGGCAACTCGGGTGCCGAGGCGAATGATGCGGCGATGAAGCTTGCTATCCGGGCAACCGGCCGCCATGAGTTCGTGTCCTTTGAGCATGATTTCCACGGAAGAACGGTTGGTTCGCTTGCCTGTACCCACAAGCCTGCGATCCGGGTACCGTTTGAGCCGCTCGGGATCCCCTGCAAGTTCGGCCCTTACGGAGACATCGAGGCACTGAAAGAACTGGTGACAAAGGATACTGCTGCGGTTATGTTTGAGCCGATTCAGGGAGAGACCGGCGTCATTATTCCGCCGGATGATTTCCTTCCGGGAATCCGCGACATCTGCGATGATACGGGCGCCCTGATGATCTGTGACGAGGTGCAGACGGGTATGGGCAGAACCGGAAAATGGTTTGCGTTCCAGCACTCTGTGGTTCAGCCGGATATTATCAGTCTTGCCAAAGGTGTTGCGTCCGGTATTCCGATGGGTGCAATCATCGCCCGCGAGGGTCTGGAGTTTACAAAAGGGGAGCACGGTAGTACGTTTGCCGGAGGGCCGGTTGCCTGCGCTGCCGGAAACGCGACGTTTGAGGTGCTGAAGACTGTTGTGCCGAAGGTTGCGGCGAAGGGCGAGCGGTTCAGAAAAGATCTGGCGAATCTGAACCCGCGGGTTCGGGGTCTGATGGTCGGATTTACCGCCGGGGAAAAAGCTCCGGCGATTGCGGAGTACTGCCGCGAACACGGTGTGTTAATCAATGTTGCCGGCGGCGAGAATATCAGAATTGTTCCTCCGCTGGTTATTAATAACCGGGAGATCGATTACGCAATTGCAATCATCAATGAAGCAGCAGAGTCCGTCTAAAGAAGTTCTCTGCCGTGAACTCTACACAACAAAGACGGGCTACGTCTTTGCGAAGTCTCCGGCTGAGATTGCGGCGGCGTCAGGATTTGACGAGGTCGCGATGCTTGGCAGTAATGAAAATCCGTATC
>DALTYF010000179.1 GCA_029986195.1 Methanocorpusculum sp.
GCTCGTTTCTGGTATTAGAGGTGATTTTAATCTCCATCGATATCCCACAAATATTGGAATGCAGTATATTTAATACTGGTGTCTTCCGTCAGTTTCTTTTCCCCTGTGTCTCAAACAGGAGGGGCGGTTAGACAGATACAAAACAGGACAGCAGATCAGCGGCGCGCTGCCGCAGCGCGGACGTCACTTCACAGACCACGACACCCTCGTTCGGCTGACCGTAAAGAACCAGAGCACCATCAGGCAGAAGTCCAATCAGCGGAAGAACCGCCAAGTCCTCCTCACCATCCACCAGAATCATACAGGGCGCAGACTTCACGGCTTCATCAAGAGCTGCTACCAGCTCGTCCGTGATCGCACCAGCCGGGTTTCTGACCCGCAGAATGCGGTGCGGGACATCCGGCATCGCAAGATACGGGGAGCGCATGGTAAACCCGTCGATGACACCCACCGCAGGAATAATACCGCGGGAAAGCGCCGAGTGTGTAACAACATCCCCTACCGTACAGACCATCCTGCCGGAGAACTGCGGGACAACATCGGAAAATTCGGGAAAAAGGGTGCCGAAGGGCTGTTTGAACAGCCCCCGGTGTTCCGACGGGAGAACAAGCATTATCGAACCTTAAGAGCGTAGCGACCGTTGTATTCGATGTTCATCTTCTTTGCAACATCCGAGTGGCGGGAGTCAATGATGACCAGATACCCAAACCACTCCGTTGTCAGGGCATTGCCCTGACACTCCGGGCAGACCGTCTTGTCGGCTTCCAGCACCTTGTGGCAGGTACGGCATGCCTGCAGCAGTTTCTTCGGTGTCCGCTTCGGCGCCATTACTTCCGCTCCTTCTCCGCCTTCTCACGGTTGCGCTCATCCTCAAGCCAGGCAAGCGTACCAAGACCCGGCTGGCGCATAGTCAGACCGATCTTCGACTCGCGCGGCTCACGTTCGTTCAGCGACAGGGCCACCACACGGGCACGCACCGTATCGCCGACCGCGATCGTTCTGCCGGTGTCTTTGCAGACAAGGCGGGAGTTCTTCTCATCGTAATCGATGTACTCATCGGTGATCTGACTCATGTGCAGCATTGCATCGATGGGCCCGAGCGAGATGAACGCGCCGAAGCTCGTCGTCTCCACCACAATACCTTCGATGATCTCCTGAAGAGACAGGCGGAGTGTTACCGCTTCAAAGTCCACGTCATAATATACCCCGCCGTCGCTGTAGATGATCTCTCCGTCACCAACACGGTCAACGCCCGTGACTGCAATGAAGATACCCATCTCCTTGTCAACGCTTCCCTCGAACTGCTCCTGCAGCACATCCTGAATAACGGTGTTCAGATCCTCACCCATACGTTCCGGCGGGACCCTGACCTTATCGTTTAATTTCAGTTTGTAATACATATCCTTGCTCCTCGTCGAATTATTTTCCAATCAGCTCGAGTCTGGACCGTGACCGGAGTACAACAACCGGAATGCACAGACTGAGCAGGCGGTCTTTCAGCTTTTTATCATTGGTCACTACAACAGCATTAAACATCTCTGCGGATCGGATAACCTTGTCATCCACCGGGACATCATCCTCATAGGGAGGAAGAACCGTGCAGCGCGTCGCAACCGTCAGACCAAACCGTGCCGCTGCCGCATTGTTCCCGCGCCCCTGTGCAAGACCGCGCAGCTCGTACACCACCTCGGCAGGTACGAGTGCATCGTATCCCCCGAGCAATTCGCGCAGACCCTCAAACAGATCCACGCCGAACTGCGCGGGCATCATCAGAGCGTTTGTGTCCAGAACAACCATTACTCGGTCAGGACACCCATGCCGATCAGACGCCATCTGCCACCGACCTGCCGGCTGATTGCAATACGGGACCCAAGTTCCGCACAGACCGGACGCTTGAGAATAACCTCTGCCTGATTTTTCTTTGCCGCCATAACAATACCGACCGTGACAGCCGTGCCGACGGACAGCATCAGCGGCTCTTTCAGCCGCAGCGGGTCGATGTTCTGTTCAGATGCGGACCCTACCACACGATCCATTAAGGTCATGTCAAACTTCAGTTTGTCCCATACCGGCGGAAGAGAACCCGTCGCGCCGGCAACCTGACCGACAAGCGTATCACTTTTCGTAATCGCAGGGTCAAGTTTCGTACCGATAGCGGACAGACCGCCCGGAGTTGCGACCGGAACCTTGTGGGACGCCTTGTTCATGGAGGTAATTTTGGTTGTAATCGGCTCCCATTTTGCCTTGTTCTCGGACATGTACTGCCGCCCGGGGCGGATCTCAATGTCGTCGCCTTCGTGGAACACGCCGCGGATCAGAGACCCGCCGATGACCCCGCCCTTGATGTCACGCCAGGAACTTCCCGGCCGGTTGACATCAAAGGATCGGGCAATCAGCATAATAGGCGGAACATCAGCATCACGTTCCATGTCAGGGATTGTGGTGTTCAGCGCATCGATCAAAACGCCGAAGTTGATCTTCTTCTGCGCAGAAACCGGGATGATCGGTGCATTCTCTGCAACCGTTCCCTTCACGAACGCTTTGATCTGTTTATAGTTTTCAATTGCCTGTTTCTGGGGCACCACGTCAATCTTATTCTGCACGATGACGATGTTTGTGATGCCGGTCAGCTCAAGAGCCATTAAGTGCTCTTTGGTCTGGGGCTGCGGGCACGGTTCGTTTGCGGCAATAACCAGCATCGCACCGTCCATGATTGCAGAACCCGAGAGCATGGTAGCCATCAGAGTCTCGTGACCGGGGGCGTCCACAAAGGAGACAGACCGTACCGGTTCGAGTTTTTCGCCGCAAATCGGGCATGTATCAGTATTCGACCAGGAATCTGCGCCCTCACATTTGGGGCACTTGTAAAACGTCGCGTCGGCATAGCCGAGGCGGATGGAGATGCCGCGCTTCAGTTCCTCACTGTGGCGGTCGGTCCATGAGCCGGTAAGCTGGCTGACCAGGGTGGTCTTCCCGTGGTCAACGTGGCCTACCACGCCGATATTTACGTTTGGTATTGTAGGATCATGCAAAGAAACCAAAACCTCCTCAACCTTATATAATCGACCTCCAAACAGATATATTTGTGTGATAAAACGTGCCGGTTTTATTTCCCGGTAT
>DALTYF010000004.1 GCA_029986195.1 Methanocorpusculum sp.
CCGTCGGACGCCGCCCACTCATCATAGACGATGACCGGCTTTTGCAGGAGCGCGGAGATCTCCTCGGCAAGTTCGGGGGCGAGACTTCCGGCAAGAGCAACGGGTGCGGCGGGTGCAAGCAGCGCAAGTGATGCGCACTCCATTGCGGCCCACATGGCTATGGTCGGCTTCTGATATTTCTCTTCCAGATGATATGTCACACCTGCGGTCGTGAAGGCTTCGTTTGCGGTGAGTTCCCCTGCGTCAACCTTTCTGATTGCATCAACATCGAGTGCACCGTGCCGTGTTCCGGGCGCAAACACGCATGCGTCAAACGCGCCGACAACGTTTCCGTTGGCCACCAGAAGGGAGACCGTGTTTGAGCTGATGTCGGAGACGATGAAGGTGTTGCCGAGTGTTTCTGCTGCAAGGTAGGCGATGCCGAGTTTTTCCGGACTGGTCTGATGTGAGTAAATCTTGAACCGGGGATCAGTGTCCGATCCCCGGTGAATGCCGGGGATTGCAACTGCCGGGATGCCGGAGTCCTTTACCGCATCAAAGACGTGTGTTCCTCCGCCGATATGTTCGCCCGCCCCGTCACGGGTGATGACGCCGCGGTTCTTCAGTCTGTCAACCGGCGTTATCTGCGTAAAGTTGTCGCCCATCGAGTAGCAGAGCGCAATTCCGGAAATTTCATCCACGGGGCCGAGTTTCTGCAGATCGTCGATGGTGAACTCTTTCGCTGCTTCACGGGACATCTTGAACCGCTTTTTGTTGTCTGCGGCAAACCGGAGGGAAGTTGTTCCGTGATCAATCCCAATGTACATGGGAATTATATTTGGACGAAGTCATGATAATGGTTGGTCTCCCGTGTTTTCCCAGTAAGATTATGATTTCACCCCTCCAATCTATTCTCAGTTCATGGCCGAAACCATTACCCACTATACGACTCTGGGCGTTCCGCAGAATGCGAAGCCCGAGATGATCAAAAAGGCCTATGTCTCGTTGGTAAAACAGTATCATCCCGACCGTGCGGGAACCGACGAGGCAAAACAGGATGAGTACAATGAGCGCCTGCTTGCAATCATGGCAAGTTATGAGATCCTTTCCAACCCGGAAAAGCGTGCAGCCTACGATGCCGAACTGTCCGGCGAGGAACCGGCCGCAGGAACACCGCGCGGAAAAAAGATGTGCGGCATGCCGGTGAAGGGCGGGGATATCGAAACCGATTATCCGGTCTCAATGGCGATTGCCGCCTATGGAAAAGGAAAAATCCCGATGAAGGTTGCAGGCGAGCGGGTGGTGGTCAAAGTCTATCCTGGTGTCCGCCGCTACCGCCTTGAGGGGTACGGTGTTCCGGTTGAACCCGGCAAACCCCGCGGAGATCTGTACGTGAATCTGAAGGTTGTCCCGCAGGAGAACTGGGAGATCGATGATGCAACCAACAACCTGATCCATACCCTGCAGATTACGCCAAAGCAGGCGGAACGCGGCGGCTTGGTTTCGGTACAGCTGCTGTTCAACAAAGTGATCAGGGTCACGGTTCCTGCCGGAGTAAAAACCACAGACCGCTTCTCTCCTCCGGAAGGCAAAGGCCTTGGCGTGATGTCGCCGAAGAAGCGCGGCAATCTGGTGATCGAGATCGAGGTTGTGGAAAAGAAGGGCTTTCTCTCCGGCCTTTTCGGGAAGTGAGTTGCGGTGGCAGAAAAACAGAGTGGAAATCTTACCGCGGCGGACTTTTACCATGCCCTCTACCGCAGGTTTGATGCAGCTGCCGCAGACGGCGAAACCGTTCTTGAAGTGAGTGCCGGCGAACTGCACAAAACCCTCAAAGCAGCAAACCGTCTGTCACTGTGCTGCAACTGTCTGTACGATATGCAGAGCATCGGTGATGTCATCCTGAATGTTCCCTCCGGCGGTGTGGGTTCAACCCTTCTTATCAGCTACGCGCTGCCCCGCGACAAGGGACTGATGCTGGAAAAAAGTATCTACTCCCCCGCGCAGGTAACGTCTTGTGCCGGGGCACGGATGCGGCGCTTCGAGGAGCTTGCGAGCCTGCACCCGATATTTCGCGAACTTGCGGTGATTGCCCGGCAGAAAAAGTCCGAGACGGCAACCCGCAAACTCTGCGACATTACGGCGGCGGTTGCGGAGCTGATCTGCCGGACGCAGAAGATCCGTACCGACAACAAAAAGTTCGGTACCGTTTGCGGCGCTATTGGAAGATGCGGTGTTCTCTCTCCGGAAGGAGTGTATGCACTGGACCTTGTGCGCATCATCGGCAACACCCACGCACGAAAAATTCCGGATACGTATCTGATGACAACAAATGTGTTTGCGTATGCAAGCCACGCGTTTGTGATCTTTGCGGATGAGGTCGTGGAGAAGCGGCTCATCTGGAAGAAAACCGAATAAAAAAGAAAAAAAATATTTTTTCGTATTATGTGCCGTGGTTCCAGCTGCACATGTACTCTTTCTGTTCTGCCGTCAGTGTGTCAAGCGTCGCACCGACCGCCGCAAGCTTCAGGCGGGCGATGTACTCATCAATCTCGGTCGGCACATCGTGCACGCCGGCTGCAAGTTCGCGTCCGTGTTTTGCCACATACTCAACCGACAGCGCCTGTACCGCAAAGCTGAGGTCCATAACCTCAACCGGATGGCCCATACCCTTCGGCGTTGCAAGGTTGACCAGTCTTCCTTCTGCAAGCAGATGGATCTTTTTGCCGCCGATTACGTATGTGTCGATGCCGTCGCGGTGTTCAACCGCTGATGCGTGTTTGGCAAGCCACGGTATCTCAATCTCGTTGTTGAAATGGCCTGCATTGGAAAGAATTGCACCGGACTTCATCAGCGGGAAGTGGCGGCCGGTGATGATACTGCAGTTGCCGGTCGTCGTGATGAACAGGTCCCCGACCTTTGCCGCTTCTTCCATGCACATCACATCAAAACCGTCGAAATGTGCCTGCAGTGCTCTGCGGGGATCGATCTCGGTTACAATCACGCGTGCGCCAAGGGCGCGGGCCTTGGTTGCAACACCGCGGCCGCAGTATCCGTACCCGGCAACGACCACATGACGGCCCGCAATGAGCACATTCGTTGTCAGCATAATAGACGCCAGCGCACTCTCGCCGGTTCCGTGGACGTTGTCGAAGTAGTGCTTCATCGGGGTATCGTTTACCGCAATGACCGGGAACTCAAGCTTTCCGTCGGCCTCCATTGCGCGCAGCCGGTGAATGCCGGTCGTCGTCTCCTCGCATGCGCCGATGATTCCCTGCAGGGCATCGCGGCGGTCAAGGTGGACACGGTTGATTAAATCCATACCGTCATCGATGGTAAGGGTCGGGTGTGCATCAAGCACTTTGTCGATTGCCGCATAGTACTCCTCGGTGTTGCATCCGCGCTGTGCATAACAGGCGATGCCGCCCGCGCGAAGTGCTTCTGCAACATCGTCCTGGGTGGACAGGGGATTGCAGCCGGTGATATACACCTCGGCTCCTCCCGCGGCAAGTGTTCTGACAAGACAGGCGGTCTTTGCCTCCACGTGCAGCGCCATACCGATTCTGTGACCGGTAAGGGGCTTTTCCTTCTCGAAACGTTCACGGATGGCGTTTAAGACGGGCATATACTGCTGTGCCCACTGTATTTTCTGCTCGCCGGTATGCGTCATATCCAGAGATGTTGGTTCTGCAAGCCTATAATACGCAATGATAATTTTTCCCGGCACCCAACTATACAGAACATGGGACTTACACGGCGGATTATTCCCTGTCTTGATCTTAAGGATGGAAGGGTTGTCAAGGGTGTAAACTTTGAGGGTCTCCGCGATGCCGGGGACCCGGTTGAGCTTGCGCGGACCTACAACGAACAGGGAGCCGATGAAGTGGTGTTTCTGGATATTGCCGCTTCAAAGAACAACCGCCAGACGATGGTCGATGTTATCGGCCGTGCTGCTGACCAGCTGTTTCTGCCGCTGACCGTTGGCGGCGGTATCCGGACCGCAAAGGATATTCAGGAGATTTTGCGTGCAGGTGCCGACAAAGTAAGTCTGAACACGGCGGTGGTGAAGACGCCGGAGGTCATTACCGAGGGAGCGAAGCTGTTCGGCAACCAGTGTATTGTGCTTGCCGAGGATGTGCGCCGAAACTATGCGATGCGTGACGGCGTAACTCCCGTGCATCTTGCAGACGGTCGTACCTGCTGGTATGAGGTTGTCATCTACGGCGGCAGCCACCCGACCGGCATGGACGCCATTACCTGGGCACAGGATGCGGTCAGGCGCGGTGCGGGGGAGATTCTCCTGACCTCAATGGAGACGGACGGCGTCAGAACCGGTTTCGATCTGGAGATCACCGCGAAAATTTCGGATACTGTGGACGTGCCGGTGATCGCATCCGGCGGTGTAGGAACGCTTGAGCACTTCTACGACGGATTTGTGAAAGGGAAGGCGGACGCCTGTCTTGCGGCAAGCGTGTTCCATTACGGTGAGATGACCGTCCGCGGGGTGAAGGAGTACCTCGCCGCCCGCGGCGTTGCGGTGCGGCTGCGGCAACGGCAAGACACTTGCCGCCATGGCGGCGCGGGACTGGGAAGTGATCGGGGTTGATATCTCTCCTGCGGCGGTCTCTCTTGTACGCACGCACAGCTGTACCGCAGTCTGCGGGGATATCGCTGCACTGCCGTTTTCGGACGGTTCGTTTGATGCGGTGTTCTGCTGGCACGTGCTGGGACATCTCTCCGCATCCCTTTGGCCGGCAGCCGCAGCAGAGATGCGGCGTGTTCTGGTGCCTTCCGGCAGCATTTTTTTCAAAGGGTTCTCGCGCAGGGATTTGCGGTGCGGGAAAGGCAGAGAGATTGCTCCGTACTCGTATCTCCGGGGCGACGGCATTGTGACGCATTATTTTGATGAGGCTGATATCCACGAAGTTTTTGGCAGAGGAGCGCTAACCAGAGTTTCATGGAAGATGCGGGTTCGCGGAACAGAATATCTCAGAGAGGAGCTTTGCGGCATTTTCGGGAGGGAACGGTATGACTGATCCGATCGTCGGCGACTGGGAAAAGTCGGTGATGTTCGCAGGGCGAATGCACTGCCGGTTCTATCCCGATAATACCGGTGTTGCCATCGGCAGGGTGCTGGGGTATGACATCAACGAGCCGTTTACCTGGACGTGTAAGGGGAACGGCGTATATCATATCTGTGCTGCGGGGCATGAGCATGACATCCGGCTCTGCGGTGACCGACTGGAGACGGAGTTCCGCGGACATGCACTTGACATGGCGCGGGTCAGATATAAGAAATAACAAGAAAAAAATATTTTCCGGGAAGTTATTCCCTGTTTGCAATCTCAGCGGTAATCTTTGTCAGGAACTCTTCCGGTGTCATTGAGACCGTCTTGCTGTCGCGCGTACGAATCGAGAGTGTCTTTGTCTCAAGCTCCTTTTCGCCGATGATGATCATATACGGCACACGCTCGGTGTACTGCGCCTGCCGGATCATATAGCCGATCTTCTCATTGCGGTTGTCCAGCTCACAGCGGATTTTTGCATCCTTCAGCATCTGATAGACCTCGCCCGCGTACTCCTCACTCTTCTTGGAGACCAGCAGGACTTTTGCCTGCATCGGTGCAAGCCAGACCGGGAACTTACCGGCGAAGTGTTCGGTCAGAATGCCGATGAACCGCTCAATCGATCCGAAGCACACCCGGTGAATCATGATCGGCCGGGGACGCTCATCGTTCTCATCCACATAGGATAAGTTGAAGTTGATCGGCATCTGGAAGTCCAGCTGGATTGTTCCGCACTGCCAGGTACGTCCGAGACAGTCGCGCAGATGGAAATCGATCTTCGGGCCGTAGAACGCGCCATCTCCCTCGTTGATCGTATAGGGAAGATTCAGCTGCTCCAGGGCATTCACCAGACCGTTTGTTGCCGCCTCCCAGTCCTCATCGCTCCCCATACTGTCCTCGGGGCGGGTGGAAAGCTCAAGGGTGTACTCAAAGCCGAACTTGGAGTACACCTGATCGATCAGCCGGATAACCGCACTGATCTCCTCGGCAATCTGATCCTGACGCATGAAGATATGGGCATCGTCCTGCGTGAAACTGCGGACGCGGAACAGACCATGGAGAACTCCCTTCAGTTCGTGACGGTGCACAATGCCGAGTTCCGCAAGGCGCATCGGCAGCTCGCGGTAACTGTGCGGCTCGTTTGCATAGACCATAACACCGCCCGGACAGTTCATCGGCTTAATGCAGTAGTCCTCGTCATCAATGCGGGTTGCATACATGTTCTCTTTGTAGTGGTCCCAGTGACCGCTTGTTTCCCAGAGACAGCGGTTCATAATGAGCGGTGTTGAGATCTCCTGATAGCCGTTGGCCACATGCAGTTCGCGCCAGTATTCAATCAGCGCGTTCTTGATGATCATGCCGTTTGGCAGGAAGAACGGGAATCCGGGGCCGACATCCTCAAACATGAACAGTTTCATGTCTTTGCCGATCTTGCGGTGGTCGCGGCGCTCGGCTTCCTCCTGAAGTTTCAGGAAATCCTCCAGTTCCTTTGTTGTTGCAAACGCTGTTCCGTTGATTCTTGTCAGCATCTTGTTTTTGCTGTCGTTCTTCCAGTATGCGCCGGACAGGCCGGTGAGCTTGAATGCTTTCAGGGTCTTGGTGTAGGTCAGATGAGGACCGACACACATATCGATGTATTCGCCCTGCTCATAGAAGCTCAGCGGTTCATTCTCGTCAAGGTCTGCAATGTGCTCAATCTTGTACGGTTCGTGGCGCTCTTCCATCAGTTTCAGTGCGTCTTCGCGCGAAAGAATGAACGGCTTTATCGGCAGGTTTGCCTTGATGATCTCCCGCATCTCCTGTTCAATGGCCGGAAGGTCAGTGTCCGAAAGTTTTGTGTCTCCCAGATCGACATCATAATAAAATCCCTTCTCGGTTGCGGGTCCGTAGGCAAACGATGCATGGGGATAGAGACGTTTCACTGCCTGGGCAAGCACGTGGGCCGCAGTGTGGCGTATTACGTGCAGTTCCTCTTCTTTTGGGCACTCGCCCACATTTCCGTCATTGTAAATTACTTTCATGAAAGTATTCCTACCGTTCTCAGATGCAACGGATCTGTATATTCTCCAGAAGCCGGGACGTACCTCTCGATGCGGGGTGTCCGGCTCAAGATAACCGTACATGTTTTAGTCTTTTACAGGATATGTGTTTTGGTACTCCGACACAATCCTCTCCGGCAGACGGATACCGTGATCCGTCGTCTGTATCTGATTCTAAAAGCGGGCCTAAAGGGATTTGAACCCCTGGCCTACGGATTAAGAGTCCGTCGCTATTCCTGACTAAGCTATAGGCCCGTTAGTGATGTCTGTTGACCTAATTAGATTAGTCATCTCAATATTTATAGATTTCTTCCCGAGGGATTTTCCTGTTCTGCGGGTATCTACATTAATATCCAAACAACACGAATATTGGTACATGGTTGAGAGTGATGGGATTCTGCCGAACAATACCCAGACCCATAAAAAAATAAAATATCTTATTCTGGGCTGCGGCAGTATCGGTTACAATGTCCTCGAAGAACTCAAGGAGGACGATGAAAACGTCCTCGTTGTAGATGTAAATGAAAAACGTGTGGAGGACCTGCGTGACCACCGCCATCAGGCAATTGTGGGGGACATCACCGATCCGGGCCTGCTTGCAAAGATCCCCGAGCCCGAGGTGGTCTTTATTCTTGCAGCCGACAAGGATGCAAATCTTGCGGCGGTGCAGAACATCAAGAGTGCCTATCCGCAGACACATGTGATTGCCCGTGCCATGGACCTGTTCTCGGCGGACCAGCTGGTGGATCACGGCGCAGATGTTGTGCTGTATCCACAGCAGGTTGTTGCAAAGTCTGCCGTTAATCACATGAACAATCTGGTTGCGTCACGTAACGCCCAGAAACTTTTCTCACTCTTAAGCTCGTGGACCGGAACACTCGGGATCATCACGCACAAAAACCCGGACCCGGATGCAATCTCAAGTGCCATGGCGCTGGCGGCAATTGCTTCCAACGCTTCCGGCGGCAAACTCGCAACCCGGATTCTCTACGAAGGAAACATCGGCCATCAGGAAAACCGTGCGTTCGTCAATCTGCTTGAGATCAAGATGGAGCGGATGACCCCGGAGATTCTCGGTGAATGTAACTATCTTGCCCTGGTGGACTGCGTTGCCCCGGGCATGAACAATGATCTCCCGCTGGATACGCCGATCAATATCGTCATTGATCATCACAGTACGGAGGGTGTAACCCGTCTGCGGAAACCTGAGTTCCTTGACTCCCGTCCGAATGTGGGTGCAACGGCGTCGATCATGACGCAGTATCTGCAGGAACTCTACCTGCCGATTGACAAAAAGGTCGCAACCGCTCTGTTCTATGGTATCCGCGCGGACACCAAGGAGTTCCAGCGCAATCTCTCGCCGCAGGATCTGCACAACGCCGCATATCTTCTCCCGCTGTCGGACAGATCCCTTCTGGAGGTTATCATGGCCCCGTCTGTTTCACAGGAGACGCTGGACGTCCTCGGTCATGCAATCGTCAACCGCGAGGTCAAGCACGGCTATCTGTTCTCAAACGTCGGATATGTCAGAAACCGTGATGCAATTCCGCAGGCTGCTGATATGCTGCTGAATCTGGAGGGTGTGACAACCGCAATGGTGTACGGTATCACCGACAACTCCATCACGCTTTCGGCCCGCAACAAAGACATCCGCCTGCATGTAGGTGATGTGATGAAGGAGGCGTTCTCCCCCATTCCCGGTGCGTCCGCAGGAGGTCACGCAACAATGGCGGCCTTGTCCATTCCGCTGAACGCGTTCTCTTTAGTGAAGAACAAGGATGAACTGCTCAATATGATCATCGATCCGGTTCTGTCCAACTTCATGAAGCTTGTCGGCATCTCCGAGGCTGAAGGGGATGAAAGCTGAGGAATGGGAACCCTACTACTCTGAAATCCTCGACTTTTTTGGATTTTCACGTGAGGATGACGAGCGTGCGGCGCAGATCCTTGCAGAGCTTCTGCCCCGTGATGATATTGCGATACTCCGGGATGCGGTTCAGGGCAGGGACTGTATCGTCTGCGGTAACGCGCCGTCTCTTGCTGCCGAGATCCGCACAACGGATTTTTCCGGCCGGGTCATCATCGCTGCTGACGCTGCGGCGCGTGTTCTTCTGCATGCTGGTCATCGTCCGGATGTGATTCTCTCCGACATCGACGGCATGGATGATGACTTTCTTGCCATGAACGATCTCGGGACGATTCTGGTGCTGCACGCGCACGGAGACAATATTCCGCTGGTGCGTTCATGGGTGCCGAAGGTGCGGGGACCGGTCGTTGGGACAACACAGGCGTCCTCTCTTGCGCATGTGTACAACTTCGGCGGGTTTTCGGACGGTGACCGGTGTGTGTTCTGCGCGTACGAGCTCGGCGCTGCAAGTGTGACTCTCATCGGATTTGATCTGGGCGACCGGTTGGTTGACCCGGTGAAGCACGGGAAACTGATGATTGCACAAAAACTTCTGAAACTTCTTGGTCATGATGTCTGATGCGATCATTATCGACGGGTATGTGGACGAGCCCGCGTGTCTCGGCGTCCCCCCTTACATCTCGCCGTATATCAGAACAGTCGCCGGTGTGTTTACCGAGCGCGGCATCACCACTGACTATGTGACTATTGATCAGCTGCGGCACGATCCCGTGAGGGTCGCGGGTCTTTCCGCCTACAAATATGTGGTGATGATCGCCGGAGTTACGGTTCCCGGCAAGTATCTTGCGGGAACGCCTGCAACACTGACGGAACTGCAGCAGATAGGTTTCACGCTGCGGGGGCGGACCGTGTCGCTGCTCGGCGGACCGATAGGGTTTGGGTATTCACCACAGGGCGGGGCACGGGCCGTTGCGCAGGCGGTCTCCGGATGGTCGGCGATGCTGCGCGGTGAGCCTGCCGCAGCACTGGATGCATATCTTTCCGGCGGTGAGCCGGAGGGAATCTGCCGATATCCGGATTATGACCGCTGGGCGATGCTCGGCGCAGATATTATCCGGAAGCATCCGCTTTATCCGCGGGTGATGTGCGAGCTGGAGACGGCGAAGGGATGTTCCCGTGCCGTTACCGGCGGCTGTTCCTTCTGTACCGAACCGTTTTACGGCCTGCCGAACCGGCGGGACGTTTCGGGCATTATGGGAGAGGTTGCCGCACTTGCGGCTGCGGGTGCAGAACATTTCCGACTGGGGCGTCAGCCGGATCTTCTGGCGTTCGGGACAACGGGCAGGGCAGAGTTTCCAAGACCGGACCCTGATGCCCTGCGGCAGCTGTTTGCGGGGATCCGACACGCTGCCCCTTCCCTCAAAACCCTGCACATCGACAACGTCAATCCGGGAACCATTGCCCGGCATGAAGAGGCGTCCCGCGAGGCGCTGTCAGTTATTGTTGCCGGTCACACTGCCGGAGACATTGCGGCCTTTGGTATGGAGTCCGCCGACCCCGCAGTGGTTGCGGCAAACAATCTGAAGGGGGATGCGGATGCCGTGTTCCGGGCAGTTGAGATCGTGAACGAGGTTGGCGCAGTGCGCCGGGATGGTATCCCCGAACTTCTGCCGGGCCTCAACTTCATTACAGGTCTGGCCGGTGAGACGGCAGATACGTTCACGCAAAACGAGGCTTTTTTACAACGTGTTCTTGATGCAGGGCTGATGGTCCGCCGTGTGAACATTCGTCAGCTGATGCCGTTTGAAGGGACCCGCGCGTACACGGACAATACACTCGGGCAGCACGACAGACAGTTCCACCAGTTTAAAGAGCGCGTCCGGGAAACATTTGACGTGCCGATGCTCGAACGTGTGTTTCCTGTGGGGACTGTTCTGCGTGACGTCGTCATTGAGGTGCCGGGGGCGGTGTCGTTTGGCAGGCAGATGGGAACGTATCCCATTCTCTGCGGCGTTCCCCTGCAGCTGCCGGCAGGAACTGTGCTGGATGCGGCGGTCGTTTCCTACGGACAACGGTCGGTGACGGCGCTGCCGGTGCCGATTGAGATAAACCGGCTGAGTCCTGCGGCACTGAAATGGCTGCCGGGCATTTCCAAAAAATCCGCAGCAAAAGTTGCCGCACGAAGACCGTATGCGGATGCTGCGGCGTTTGTGTCTGTGGTATCCGCAGAAGCGGTCAGTCCGCTGCTTCCCCTCATGCGGTTTTAAAGGGTTTTCCAGAGAACAAGCCGCG
The DNA here is from genome assembly GCA_029986195.1 of Methanocorpusculum sp. Classification (GTDB taxonomy): domain Archaea; phylum Halobacteriota; class Methanomicrobia; order Methanomicrobiales; family Methanocorpusculaceae; genus Methanocorpusculum. The sequence goes on from DALTYF010000004.1 coordinate 11,241, forward strand.
GTGTTGCCGGATAAAAATACTTGGCGATGCGCTCTTTCTGCACAAATCCGATTTTTTTGTAAAAGGTGATCGCGGGTGTGTTCGTCTCCGCAACCGTCAGGTGGACCGCAGTAACCCCGCGTCTTTTCATCTCGGCAAAAAGTGTGCCGGTAAGTTTTGTGCCGCATTCCCTGCGCTGATAGTTCGGCACAACCCCGATACGGATCAGTTTTCCGGTTGCGGAATCCTCGAGATGAATGCCGCCGAGAATATAGCCGATGATATTCCCCGCGTCATTTTCCGCAACAAAGAAGAGGGAGGGAAAGAGTTCTTCGATATGGCGGAACAGTACCGGCCCCCCCATCCCTGGAAAGAGCGGAGCATCCAGTTCGCAGATACGGGAATAGTCTGCGGAGGTATAAGGGCGGACGTGGATAGATTCCATACATTCTCAAATATATGTGGTTTGGAGATGTTGAACGTATCCCTCCTCCGGTCCTCGCCGGATGTATGCAAACTTACTTATAGCTGCGGGAGTATAATTTTCAAAAGTATGATGAAGTGGCAGATCTCGGATCTCTTTGGAATGAACGTCTATTCTGACAAAGCAGTTTTCCTCGGTAAGGTTGAGGATGTTGTTCTGGACGTTACCAACAAGAAAATCAGCGGCCTTGCACTGACCGGCGTAAATCAGAATGTGCTTGATATTAAGAACTATCAGGGTGTTGTCATACCCTACCGTATCGTAAAAGAGGTGGGAGACATTATCCTTGTCCGCCACATTCCGGGAGCCTTTAAGGTGTCCGAGCCGCTCTTTGGAGAATAATCTGCAATAGAATAATGAAGGATCGCGAGATTTTTTCCGGCCTTATCACCACTGTCCCTTTTGTTCTGCGGCTGGACGGGAGATCCTTCCATCACTTGTCCCGGGATGCCGGATATGACAAACCCTATGATACGGTGTTTTCCGGGAGTATGGTAAAAACCGCGCAGGCCCTGCTTGAGGACAGCGGTCTTGCACCGTCCTTTGCCTATACCTTTTCGGATGAGATCAGCCTCTACATCACCTCCCCGGTCTTTGACTGCCGGGTCGAAAAGCTTGTGTCGGTTGCGGCAGGGTTTGCTTCGTCCGCATTTACGTTGTTCTCCGGTACACACCATCCGCTTTCGTTTGACTGCCGCATTGTCCCGATCGCTGAAGGTCAGCTTGCGGCATATCTTGCCTGGCGGCAGGCCGAGGCATGGCGGAACCACATCAACGGCTATGCGCATAAGCTGCTGACGGATACGGGACTGTCCGCGACCGCCGCACAGCGGAGACTGGACGGCATGAAGTCCTCGGAGCTGCATGAACTTGCTTTTTCCTTCGGGGTGAACCTTGCGGAGACCCCGGCATGGCAGCGGCGCGGGATGGCGGTGTACCGGTCGGTTGTGGAGAAGGACGGCTACAATCCGGTGTCCCGGGAGGCGGTGCGCGTGCTTCGCCGCGTGCCGGTGATCGATGAGGATCTGCCGCTTTTCAAAACACCGGAGGGCGCGTCATGGCTTGCAGCACGTCTTTCCTTTGCCGGTGCTGATGGGTGATCTTCAAGTTTTCTGAAGAGTAATACAGTGAGTACAATGACGATCGCGTTTACGAAGCTTCACGGCAACGGAAATGATTTCATTCTGATCGATGAGATGGCGGGTACAGTTATCCCGGATGATATGAAGGCGCAGTTTGCGGTGAGCTACTGCGATCGCCGGTTTGGTATCGGCGGCGACGGTGTTTTGTTTATCTCGCCGTCCACAACGGCGGATGTGCGGCAACGGTATCCGGTGTCTGGCAAAGTATGCGTTTGACAACAACTATGCAAAGACGAGGTCGTTTTCGGTGGAGACGCTTGCCGGTGTTCTGACCGTCCGCGCCGGGTACGATAATGCGGGAGACTTCTCCGCCACGATTGATATGGGTGTTCCCGCGTATGATGCAGCGGCGATTCCTGCAGTAGGTTCCGGTGATTTCTCCGCCGAGATTGCGGGCATGACGGTGTATGCGGCAAACACCGGGGTTCCGCACGCGGTCATTTTTGTGGAGGATGTTGAGGCGGTTGATCTTGATGCCGTTGCTCCGAAGATCCGCCACAATGCCCTGTTCCCGAAGGGAACGAACGTGAACTTTGTGCAGGTGACCGGACCGTCCGCGATTACCATCCGGACATTTGAGCGCGGCGTTGAAGGGGAGACACTCTCGTGCGGTACCGGCTCTACGGCATCGGCCCTGATCTCGGCAAAGATCGGTAAGGTATCGGGTGATGTGGTGCATGTCGAGACGGTTGGCGGTCCGCTGGATATCGGGGTCGGCGAGCGTGCAACGATGACGGGGCCTGCCGAGACGGTGTTTGTCGGTGAGATTCCGCTCTAACTTTTTTTGGAACAGGAGTTACGTGGTGTTCGGTGGTGAAAACTCCCGATATCTCTGGACAAATCCCACCTATGGCTTACTACTTTCCACCCATTATTTGATGACTGGGAAGTGATGAGTGGGCAAGAAGAGGAAAAACGCCGATAACACAGATGTGCCTGATGGTCCGGCTTCGCTCATCGCATTTGCACATCGTCGTTCGCCTTCCCGTCCAGCGGACGGGTGGTGTTGCTGTCGCACGGCGGAGCCGTGCTCCACTCCCCACTTCGTGGGTCGTCATCGCAAATGCGACGTCACTCGCATCGCACGTCTTTGACTTGCTCGCCGTTTCGGGCTGACGCCCTTGCTTAAATGCTCGCGCTGTTCCCACTTATTTAGTATTCTACACAGTTTTGCGAGCATTTTTAGCTGCGTTTACCCACCACTCAACAGTACACAATCAATAAAAAACCATATCCAGAGGAGAGATTTCTCCAAGAACACCTGATGCACAACTGTCCTTTCGCGAGCCGCACCGCGTACATCCTGGGGGAATTGATTTATTTGTTTCCGGCAGGTACTTGTTTCAGGAAAAACTGCAGGTAGCGCAGGAGTACGTACACCACCAACACTGCAGCAATCCCCGTCTGCGTCAGCGCAACTCCCTCCATCAGCGGCAGTGCATGTCCCGTGAAGGTTTCCAGATAGTTGGTGACTTGGGTGGATGCGGTTGCTGCGATGACGAACGGGAAGGTGAATGCGGCGTAACTTGGGTAGAATGGGAGACTGCGGTAGCTGATAACCTTTTGCAGGGCAAAGAGATAGAGCAGGCAGGCAACAATATAGAGTCCGATCAAAAATTCCGGGGATACCGGCGTTACGGTCTCTATATAGGCGGTAAGGCAGAGGCTTGCCGGTGCTGCGTAGATACAGATCAGGGGTTTTACCGGGTTGGGCACCTCAGGCAGCCGTACATACCGCACGGTTACTGGGATGAACACGATGAGGAATGCGGCAAACCCGATCCAGAATGCCGCGGTCGCAATCTCAGGTTGTTCAAATACAGGGGCGGTAACCGCGGCTGCGGCGATTCCGACGTACACGATGTAGTAGTTTGCAAGGACGTTCTGCAATCTGGCGTTCCGGACAAATCTGAGGGTGTAATACACCATGAGTACACCGTGCAGAAGGATTGCGGCAAGCCACATGCCGTGTGCGGCGCTGTTGCTGTACGGCTCAAGGAAGGTACTCAGGATCATCATCGCCA
>DALTYF010000180.1 GCA_029986195.1 Methanocorpusculum sp.
CATTGTTATGGGTGGCATTTCTGCCCACGGTTCGTACGGCGGAGTTGTGTTTGCCGTTTCGCGGAATTATGCAGAAGCGAAAACATCACATGGTCTTGTCTCTGATTCTTTTTGTAAAATATGTTAATTTAACCAGTCAATCATAATCGGCTTACTCTTAAATATGATTCAGTCAAATATGATCTGGATTAGTATGAAGCCGACCAAAACGTGGATTTTTGCAGCACTCCTTGTGTGTGTAGTGCTCACTGTGGGTATGGCAGGCTGTATCGGTTCCGATACGCCGGCAATCCCGACTCCGACCGCAATTCCGACTGCAACTGCAACGCAGACCACTGCCGCAACGCCGGCCCCGACTGCGTCTGCGATCTCCGGTGAGATCAATGTCTTTGCCGCTGCGTCCCTTACCGGTGTTCTGGGCGAGATGGGCAAGCAGTTTGAGGCAGAGAACAAAAACATTAAAGTCAACTTCAACTTCGCCGGAAGCCAGACGTTAAAGACCCAGATTCTTGAGGGTGCCGATGTTGATATGTTTATTTCTGCCAACAATAAGCAGTTTACGCCGGTTGTTGATGCAGGTCTGATCTCCGAGAAGAAGATTCTTTTAAAGAATAAGCTTGCAATTGCAGTGCCCAAGGCAAATGCCAAACAGATTACGGATCTTGCCGGTATGGCGGAGAAAGGGTGTTGTTCTTGTTATCGGAAACAAGGATTGTTCCGTTTGGCCAAGTACACCCGTGATATCTCATTAACACAAGTATCAGAACGGCAGTCACGCGCGGGGTATGTTGATGCGTTCATGGCCAACGTGAAGTCCGAGGTTGATTGCTGTTGATAAGATCAAGCCGCTCCTTGTTCTTGATGAGGCGGATGCGTCTCTTGTCTATAAGTCTGATATCTCCAAGTCCGATAAGGAGGACATTACGTTACTTGAGATTCCGGATCAGTACAATGTTATTGCCGACTATCCGTACGGTATCATCGATGCAACCAAGAATAAGGCGGCAGTTGAGGCATGGGAAGCGTACATGACCGGTCCGGCAGGTACTGCACTTCTGACCGACTACGGATTTGATCCCGTAGCAGCGACAGCATAATCCTTTGCTGCCGCATACACAATAGGTGCTTATGAGTTCAACCGACACGCGAAGACACTCTGCTGCCCGCATTGGTACGATGGTGGTGGCGGGGGGACTCATCCTCCTGTTTCTTATTTTTATTACCGTTCCGCTTGTTTCGCTTTTTACGCGGGTGAGTGTTGAGGATTTTGTTACTGCTCTTACCAGTCCGCTTGCGATGGATGCTCTCTGGCTTAGTGCGGTGACCGCGACGTTTAGTACTGTGGTGGTGGTGGTTCTCGGGACGCCGCTTGCGTATGTGAATGCCCGGTTTTCGTATCGGGGACGGAACATTGTTGATACGCTGACGGATCTGCCGATTGTGCTGCCGCCGACGGTTGCGGGTCTTGCGCTTCTGATGGCGTTTGGCAGAAATGGTCTTCTGGGTCAGTATCTGAGTGTTTTTGATGTCCAGATTGCGTTTACGACGATTGCGGTTGTTATCGCCCAGATTTTTGTTGCGTCGCCGTTCTATATCCGTCAGGCGCGTTCCAGTTTTGAGGCGGTTGATCTGAATTTTGAGGCGGCGTCACGGACGCTTGGTGCGACTCCGCTGCAGACGTTTGTGAAGGTGACGCTGCCGCTTGCTGCAGGGTCGCTGCTTTCGGGTGTTATTATGACGTTTGCCCGGGCGCTTGGTGAGTTTGGTGCGACGCTGATGTTTGCCGGAAATTTCCAGGGCAAGACCCAGACGATGCCGCTTGCTATCTACGGGGAGCTGCAGAGCGATATGGCTGTGTCGATTGCGCTTGCGATTCTTCTGGTGGTCTTTTCGTTTGGTATTATTCTGGTTGTGAAGTATATTGGTAAGAGGGAGAGTGTGTATGCTTAACGGGACGTTTGCGATGCCGCTGCGGGACTTTTGTCTTGATGTTGCGGATTTTGTGGTTCAGGACGGGGAGACGCTTGCGCTTATCGGTGAGAATGGTGCGGGTAAGTCTACGGTTCTCCGGATTCTTTCGGGTCTGCTGCGGCCTGCGTCCGGCAGGGTTGTTCTGAATGATCGTGTTCTGTTTGATTCGGGGGAGAGGGTTTTTCTTGCGCCTGAGGATCGGCAGATCGGGTATATGTTCCAGAATTATGCGCTTTTTCCGCATATGACGGCACGGGAGAATATTGCGTATGGTCTGCGGGTTCGCCGTATGCCGCAGGGGGCGGTTGATGCCCGGGTGAATGAGTTGTGCGAGCGGATGGGTATTGCGGAGATTGCGGATGAGCTGGTGACGCGGATGTCGGGCGGGCAGCGGCAGCGGGCTGCGCTTGCCCGTGCTCTTGCGCAGTCTCCGGAGCTTCTGCTGCTGGATGAGCCGCTTTCTGCGCTTGATGTGCGGACGCAGGAGCAGATGCGCCGCGAGCTGGCGTCGGTGATCCGGTCCGAGAAGATTCCCTGTGTTCTTGTTACGCATTCGATTGTGGATGCGCTTGCAGTGGCTGATCGGGTTGCGGTGATCGAGAGGGGGGTGATTGTTGCGTGCGGTGCACCGGAGGAGGTTATTCATAATCCGGCGAATGGTTTTGTTTCGTCGTTTTCGGAGAGTCTGAATCTGTTCCGCGGGAGGGTTGTGGTCAGTCGAAGCGGGGTGGTTTGTGTGGATGTTGCGGGTATTAAGATCCGGGCGGCGACGACGCTGTCGGGGACGGTGAGTGTGGGGATCCGGCCTGAGGAGCTGATTCTTTCCCGCGGGAAGTTTGAGTCGAGTGCGATCAATTCGTTCCGGGGTACGATTACGCGGGTGGAGGATACGGGTCTGTATCAGTATGTGTATGTGGATATTGGGATTATGCTTGCTGCGGCGGTGACGCGGCAGAGTATGGAGCGTCTGCACTTTGTGATTGGTGATGAGGTGACGGTGACGTTTAAGGCGACTGCGGTTCAGGTGTTTGTGTAGTTTTTATGTCTCTTCATCTTTTTTTGACGGGGGAGGTTCAGGTGGGGAAGAGTAC
>DALTYF010000181.1 GCA_029986195.1 Methanocorpusculum sp.
CGCATACTCCGCGACCACATCCCCTCAATCGCATTATCAATGATCGACTCGCCCAGCATCTGGGGTACCCCCCGCAGACACCGATCACCGGCCGGTTCGTCTTCGCATACGCCCGTACCTGCTCCGCCGCCCCCGACGACCACAGATACGCAAGATCACTCACCGTATTCTTCGTACCTGGGAGAATCACCGCATCGTAGGAATCAAGCTCCGTCCCCGGCAGCACATACTCAAGACGCAGCCTCCTCAAGCAGCGAAAAATCCGTAAAATTTGCAATGTGCGGATAACGGATAACCGCAACCCGCACGTCTCGCACAGCTGGAACCTTATCGCCGAGCGACAGCGAATCCTCCTCAGGAATCCCAAGCTTCAGCCAGGGCACAACTCCCAGAACTGGAACACCCGTCAGCTCCTCAAGAATTCTTTTGCCCGACGCAAACAGCTCCGCATCCCCGCGGAACTTATTGACCACCACCCCCTTCACAAGCGGTCTCACCTCATCCGGCAGAAGCGCAATTGTACCGTACACCTGCGCAAACACCCCGCCTCGCTCAATATCCGCAACAAGAATAATTGGAATCCTCAGCCGCTTTGCCAGCTGAATATTTGCTGCAATATCGCGATCGTAGAGATTCACCTCGGCAGCCCCGCCGGCCCCCTCCACAATAATATTCGTGTACTCGGCCTTCAGCTGGTCATAGGCTGCAACCGCCTCGTTCAGCAGAAACTCCGTCTCCTGATAATAGTCCCCGATCTTCGTATCCTTCCAGGGTTTGCCAAGCAGCACAACCTGAGAAACCGAATTACCCTTCGGCTTAAGAAGAACCGGATTCATTCCGCCACCGGTCGTGCCCTTGCCGCAAACGCCTGCGTTGCCTGGGCGATCCCTATCTCTGCTCCCTCCTCGGTGATATAGGAGTTCAGGCTCATATTCTGCGCCTTAAACGGTGCAACCGGAATACCGCGATCACTCAGTATCCGGCAGATACCGGCAGTAATGGAACTTTTCCCCGCATGCGAGGAAGTCCCGAGGACCATCAGAGACATGAAGTACCCGTATTGCTCTGTGGTAAAATAAGAATTGGGATTTGTGGTATCGGCAGGCTCCGCCGGAATTATAAGGGAATCATCCGGATGGAAACCGGACGGCGGACAATTCCCTCAAAACTTTTGGCCACAATAAACTTCATCCCTTTCTCCGCCGAAACATCCACAAACCGCTGGTTCACCGTCTCATCAATGATAATTCCAGCCAGATCTCCTTTCAGTTTCGGCAGAATATCACGTATCTCCGACAGCGAATAGTCCCCGTAGATTGTTCCCTCACCGGTCAGAACCCGTGCCCGGCCAGTCTGGCGCATCCAGTCGGCGTGTTCACTGATCGTCCGCGGCTCTGCTACCAGAACCGGCTGCTGCGTTTCCGCCGCTTCGGCAGTCTGCGGTGTTACAGCCTCGGTACGTTCCACCAGACCGGCAATGGTTGCAACCGCCGCAAGCGGAACCTCAGCCTCCTTCACCTCGGAAACCTCCGGCTCCGGAACCGGAATCTCTGCGGATTTTCGTGTCCGTGTCACCTTTACCGGTGCGGGAGTCGGTATCTGTACCGGTTCGGGTACCGGCTCCGGTACTACCTCCGGAACAACTGCGGGAACCGGTACTGCCGGCTCATCCAAAGGGATCGGTACCGGGATTGCCACATCCGTCTCTACCGCAACCGTCTCCGCAGCCGCATCGGGGTGATTCAGCTCCTGTACCAGCTCTGCAATCTCCCCGTCACGCATAATCTGCGCACGCAGAACATCCGCCGGAACCTTGTTCCGCAGGGATTTCACAATCTCCTTGCGGGACATATCCTCCACACTTCTTCCGCGGGGAGAAAACGCAACATAATCAATATCTGCAACCTGCAGCAGTTCGCGGAGAATCAGATCTCCTCCCCGGTCGCCGTCCACAAACACCGTGGCATTCTTTTTGATACTGAGGTCTGCAACAATCTGGGGAACCTTCGTCCCCTCCACCGCAACCGTGTTTTTGATACCGCACTTCAGCAGATTCAGCACATCCGCCCGTCCCTCAACAATAATGATGGCATCCGAATCCAGAACGTTCGGACCGGCCGGAAGCCGCTCCTCGCCGACGGATGAAACCTTTTCCACGCGTATCGACTCACGGACTTCCGCGAGGATCTCGTTTGTTGAGATTCCCACATCATCAAAGGACTCAAGCAGCAGCTCCTTCGCCCGGTCCACAATCTGCCGCCGCTTGATTGCCCGCAGGTCTTCAATTCCCTGCACCTTGATCATCGATACGCAGGGACCGACCCGCTCGATGGTTTCCAGAGATGCTGCAAGAATTGCCGTCTCCGCACGATCCAGGGAGGATGCGATGTAGAGTTCCCCGGATGTCTTTCCGTGCTTGCTGGTTATCTGCACATCAATTCGGCCGACTCTGCCGCTTCGCTGCAGGTCGCGCAAATCCAGATCTTCGCCTAATAATCCTTCGGTTTGGCCGAAAATAGCACCGACTACGTCGGGTTTTTCGACCACCCCCTCTGTCTCGATATGAATATGAATAAGATACTTTGTAGTGTCAGGTGAGTACATGTAAGAAAGCCTCCATGGTTGGAATGGGTAATGTAATAGGTAACCATAGATAGATACCATATGTACTCTTTACGTTTATAAACTAACCGACCACAAAGTTTTAAGTAAGGAAAAGTGGTTATCTCTGTATCGACGGGGCGGTTTTTATCGACCGCGAGATGATCTTCCCGTCGGATTTCCGGATAACATCAAAGACAACCTGATCTTTTTCGAGGATTATTTCATCACCAATATTCACCCAGGCCCACTGTCCCGGAACCACTGTTCCCCGCGTACCCCCGGACCTGCGGCGAGCTGCCCGACACCGTAGTGATGCGTTGGGATGAAATCACTGCCTTTCAGTGTCTCAATCATCACCCGCTGCTTTATTCCGTTTACGTACACCTCTGCACGATGT
>DALTYF010000182.1 GCA_029986195.1 Methanocorpusculum sp.
CTCCGGAATCGGAGTCGAGGTAAAATACAGCAACAGACCTGCCAGAGTAGCAAGAAATGCAAGATTCAGGAAAATACGCGGATCGAACTTTGCCGACGTCGCCTCCTTCTTCAAAGACGAGGTCATAAGCCAGATTCCCAGAGAAAATGTCAGGAGAAAATACGGTAAGTTAAAAATTGCCGCGTAAAGAATGCCTTCCTGATCGAAGATCATATCAATAATAGGGAACGCAAAAAAGATCGCAGACGGAAACACCAGAATAAAACGATAAATACCTATTTCTTTGGGTTTTGAATGAATCAAACGCGGTATTATGAGGGCAGCAACTGTGGACACCATATAGTACACGACAGAGGAGAACAAAAGAAGAAAAATGATGTTGACACAGTCAGGAGTGAATGGTCTACTTGTAGATGAAACAAGTATCAGTGCCGGAAGTGACACAAATAACACAAATTTCGAGATACTACTAACCGAATCCTTACTCAATATATTATACCTTCTTGCAGCATAACCAACCCCAATGATCAGAAGCAAGGTGAGTACGATCTCGATAACAGAAGAAAATTCCATGTACATACTATAATCCACAAAAATCAGAATACTATCCCATATAATATACCATGAGGATAGAGAGCACAGTATTACAATAAGCATCAATATATCCAAAGAGAGAATTTTTTCAAAAACATTATATTGGTTTGTCTTGGAACTACTGACACAAGAGGAAATCAGTTGATAAACAGACATCCGAAATTATAGGAAAAAATAATGACTGGAGGAATGAACAAATACAAAATTCAATAGAATGAACACACACTACCTGTGCTTCCCGACACCGCCGTCGATCGGGATGCAGAGTTTGTGGCGGCGGGAACCGTACTGATAATCCTCGATATGGACGTCCACACCGTACACCTCCCTGATCAGCTGCGCATCCAGCACCTTCTCCGGCGCTCCGTCCGCAATTACGCGGCCGCCGTAGATCATCAGGGTCCGGTTTGCATACAGAAATGCATGATCCGGATTATGGGTGGAAAGAATAATACTGTAGCCCTCTTTCGCAAGATCCGAGATCCGGCACATCACCCGGAACTGGTTACCGTAGTCAAGGTTCGCCGTCGGCTCATCCATGATCAGAATCTTTGCCTGCTGCACCAGCGCCCGGGCGATTAACGCAAGCTGCCGCTCGCCGCCGCTGATCTCCCCGTACCCCGCATCCCGCAGATGCGCGATGCCGAGGCTCTCCATCGCCGCATACGCCGTATCAATATGCTGCTGATTCGGGGACGCAAGCAGATTCACCTGATTGGTCAGGCCCATTAAGACCACGTCAAGAACCGTGTAGTTGAACACCGGGTACGTTGACTGCGGAATGTAGGCAACATGCTTTGCAATCTCTTTGTGATCCAGCGTCCGGATATCCCGGCCGTTCAGATGAATGATACCCTGATAACTGCGGAGAAATCCGAGGATACAGCGAAACATTGTACTCTTACCGACACCGTTCGGCCCGAGAACCGCAATCAGATCTCCTTCACCGACGGAAAAGGAGATGTCATTGAGTACCTGCCGGGAAGTTTTGCTGTACGCAAAGGAGAGATGTGAGATGTCAAGCGTCATGATCGTTTTCCTCCCATCATCAGAAGATAGGCAAAGATAGGGGCCCCGACAAACGCGGTGAGAATCCCAAGAGGGACCTCAATGGTCGCAATAGTACGCGAAAAGTCATCCACCAGCAGCAAAAAACCCGCACCCATAATAATTGCGGCAGGAATAATCCTCCGGTAATCGTAGCCGAAGATCATTCTGCAGAAGTGCGGGATGACCAGACCGACCCAGCCGATGAGACCGGAGATGGAGACGGCGACCGCGGTCACGAGCGTTGCACAGATGATCACAATGAGCCGCAGAAGATTGGTGTTGACGCCCATGCTCCGGGCCTCGTCCTCACCGAGCGTGAGGACATTCATCCTCCAGCGAAGCAGTACCAGAGGGAGAAGACCAAGACTGATAACGACAGCCGCAAGACCCAGTTTATAGTCACTCTCCGCACCGGCGAGACTTCCCATCAGCCAGTAGGTGATGGCCGGAAGCTGATCTTCGGTATCGGCAACGAGTTTGATGTAGGAGGTTACCGCACTGAAAAGACTCCCGATCAGGATTCCGGCAAGCACCATGCTCAGGGTCGCAGAACCTTTGGTCAGACGACTGATCAGATATGCAGTACCAACAGCAATGAGACCTCCCGCAAAGGCAAACGTCGTAATCACGCCGGATCCCAGATCCCAGTAAATGGCCAGCGCCGCACCAAATCCTGCCCCCGCTGATGCGCCGAGAATGTCGGGGGAGACCAGCGGGTTTTGGAACATACCCTGATACGCGGCTCCGGCAGTGGAAAGGGCAGCTCCCACCAGAATCGCTGCGCAGATTCTCGGAAGACGGATGCTGAACAGCACGCTGTAGGTTGCAAAGTCCCAGGTATCAGGGCCCGGAAGAATCAGCGAAAGAAGATGTACAACACCGGAAACGAGGAAAGAAACAGACCAGGCCGCTCCGGACAACGGAGAAAACGGCGGAAAAACGGAAAGAAACGTTTCACAAACCGCAACGGACGATCCGAGAAAAGAATGAAATGCGGTGAGGAAAACAAGAACAACATCGGCGATGCCAAGAGAATATCTGCCGACGGAAAAGGATACGACGATGCAGGCAACCGCCGCAAGGATCAGAAGAACAAATCTGAACCGGTAGTCCGGCAGTTTTCGATCATGTACCTGCCGGGAGGGAACTGCATCAGTCATAGACAGGTACTGATTATCTGTCCAAAGATGATTAATTCTCTTGAATCTTATCGGATTTGTTAATGATATATTATTGACGGATCAAATCTTGAAAAGGGCAGCGCGGGAAAATAATCGGAAACGTATCGCGGAAAAAAATGTGGATATGATTTTGTCTGCTTATGCTGCGAAGGCTAAGATG
>DALTYF010000183.1 GCA_029986195.1 Methanocorpusculum sp.
CAGATGAATTTTGAGAATAATTTTATAACGAGGAATGGTTAATATAATACTACCATAGGATATCAAATACCTGAATGATCACCAAATCATCTGCGCGGATCAGAAACCATGTCAACTCCTTTTTCATCGCGCAGAAAATTGCACGAAGAATGGAACATCCTATTTTGTAATATGTTATTCGTGCAATTTTTGGCAGGCAGACCTGATATTACTTTTCCCCAACCCTGTGCCTCCCCTTTTGCAGAAAATCTTAAATATCCTCAAAAACGACGTAGCAATCAGCCTTCAACGTATGAACAAACGTTCATTCGATCAAGACCGCGGCATGCATGCCGCATCACCCCCGAAGAAGCCCGGCTTCTTGACAGCCGTCTCGCGGATTGCACAAAAAATGGGACTATAGGATCCCGGCCTTCCCTTTTTTCCGGCATTGCCTATACAGTCCTGATACCCGCACGGAAAACACAACTCAGCCGTGCGAAACCTCCCGAACATCGCTGCGCACCGGTTTCACAACATATGTTCCAGCAGAAACTTGCAGCCGATCAGCACGAGGATAACCCCGCCGATGATCTCCATCTTAGTACCGAGCACGCAGCCGAGCTTACTGCCGGCAAAAACGCCGGCCGCAGAAAAAGCAAACGCCACCACACCGATGATGATCGAAGGAAGAAGAATCTCCTCACCGAGCAGAGCATAACTCACCCCGACCGCAAGCGCATCAATACTTGTTGCGACCGCAAGGACCAGAAGAATCTTCCAGCCGGTCAGATCGATCCCGCACTCCTCATCCCCGAAAACAGCATCATAGATCATCTTCCCCCCGGCAAGCAGGAACAGGAAAAAGACGATCCAGTACCCGTACGGCGTGATAAAATCCGTGATCGGCACCCCGATCACATACCCGATTAACGGCATCGCAAACTGAAAGAACCCAAACAGAAGACCTGCAACAAACGCTGTCCTGAGAATATGGTTCTTCAGCACCGCACCACCCGCAAGCGAAACGGAAAACGCATCCATCGCAAGACCGACCGCGATAAAAAAAGCGGGAATCAGAGACGCCACCATGAAAAACTACCAGACCGGCTTGCCGTTCTTTCTCACGTGGTCCACGCCTTCCGGATCCTCGACAACCACAACAAACGTTCCGTGGCAGGGCTTCGTGTATCCGTACACCAGTTTTTCCTCCTTCACTCCGACAAGAATCGGCGGGATACCGAGCAGAGGCTTTTCCAGCAGTTTAAATCCCGGCGGCACCTCATACTTCTCCGTACTGTTCTCCCGGATGATCTCTCTCGCCTCCTTGAAACTGCAGTTCCTGGCGAGAATCTCATAGTTCATATTTTCAAGACAGCCCATTCCATCACCTCATCGACTTTTGCAAGCAGCGGCCGGGTATTATGCGTCACCGGCGCCACAATTTTTTCTGCCGGAAACGCAATCTCCCCGGCAATATCATATGCATGCTCCCCGAAAAGAACGGTAACCAGAAGCGACTCCGGAGCAAGGGCAGCGGCTGTTGCCGTATAGGTCAGTCCCGCATTATTGTGAATAAAAGAGATAATCAGAGGATACCTCACGTTACCGTCGGCAAGATCCGCAATCGTCCGATCCACATCCCGGTACTCCGCCACGTAATGCTTCTTCGGATCGCTTGCAGCAACCAGCTGCTTGGCCGAGGGGTTTGCCGCGACCACCGGAATTTTACCGAGATCCTTCAGTAAATCAGCCACGTAAAGAACAAGAGGAGACTGGACCGGTATTTGCGGGCATCCCAGCAGGAGAAGCACTTCATCGGTCATACGTGATGTACACGTCAGTGCTGAGAAGGGATAAACATTGGTTTTGCGGATAACACACGCGAAAAAAAGGGAAAATATTTAGATGCAGTCCTTGAGGAAGAACTTGAACGGGCCGAGGTTGCCGCCGTAGTTTCCTGCGGTGATCTTCACAACACCCGGAACTCTGCATGCTGCCTGAACGCCTGCCTTCATGGCTGCCTTCACGCTTGCCTCATCGACACCGTCAATAACGATCTCGTACACCGCCTTGACATTCTCCGGAATCTCGGTGTCCGGAACTTTCTCGCGGATGGTCGGGCAGAACTTCTCGTTGGTGGATGCACCCATGAACTTGTACTTCTTGGAACCGACCTTGGAACCGGACGAAACAACGCCTCCGGGGAACGGAGTGATCGTGCCCGGGACACCCTTGATTGCATCGACTGCTGCTTCTGCTGCAACAAGTGCGGACATCTGGGAGTCACCCATGATCAGGAAGTTGCCGCCTGCAACACCCTTGGCTGCGCCGATCTCCTCTTCCACAATGAAGTCGCCGCCCATAATCGGGATGGACCAGCACTGAATGCCGCCGACCTCGACCTTGGACTCGTAGCCGTCGCCGAAGAAGTGGAGCTTGATGGGGATGATCTCTTCCGATCCCGCCTTGCCGTTGAAGACTGCCGTGGTCGGAGCGGTCAGGACACACTCGGATACACGCTCAAGAACCTGTTCCTTGAGTGCT
The DNA here is from genome assembly GCA_029986195.1 of Methanocorpusculum sp. Classification (GTDB taxonomy): domain Archaea; phylum Halobacteriota; class Methanomicrobia; order Methanomicrobiales; family Methanocorpusculaceae; genus Methanocorpusculum. The sequence goes on from DALTYF010000183.1 coordinate 2,527, forward strand.
TTCTTGCCGCAGCAGATCAGAATGGAAAATCCGGGGCGGTTGTCAGGGGTCTCTGCCGGCGGCATAAACCGCTCGATGCCTGCTTCACACGGGCATCCGATCGTGGAGGTTGCAAATCCGGTTGCTTCGGTTGCTGCCTTGTAGGCCCATTCCTTCGTTACTGCAGTAATTACGACACGGGCAACCCACACCGGGAAGCCTTCTGCATATGTGTCTTCGAGAATAACACCGTTGAATTCCATATGTTCACCAGTTTTTAGTGATAGTATAAATTGGGACATCAAAGATAAAGAGCATTTTCTTTCCGCGGCGGTGCACCTTTATTCCAGAACATCTCACGGAGCGGTGAGCACGGCTCTGCCGTGCGAATCGTGGGCTGAAATTCGATCAACAACGAT
>DALTYF010000184.1 GCA_029986195.1 Methanocorpusculum sp.
GGACTGGTTTGCGACCCCCGGACGGCAGCCGCCGAGGCACGGCGTGTCTCGGCATTCACCCACTTCGACCCGGCGGCGGGATACCGCTGTGCGGCGGTCTCCACCGCAGCTGCAGTCCTGCTGGTGGGAGGAGAACAGGAGGATGCTCTTGCAGCGGCACGGAATGCCGCGGGAAGGACGGATCTGTTTTCCGGCGACCTTATCCCGTCGGTTGACGCGGTGGAAGCAACCCGGTGTGCATTTTTCTGTTTCCGGCAGGCCGCATCCGTTCGCGACTGCATTGAGCAGGTGGCAACGCTTGGAGGGGACACGGACACGATTGCAGCAATCGCCGGAGGACTTGCGGGAGTGTACTTCGGCATGGAAAACATACCAAAAGAGTGGGTGTGCCGGATCGGCATCCGGAAACATATTGCAGCGTGTGCCGGATCACTCACGTCGGCACGTGGCGCAGCTCGACGAGCTTAAGATTTTTCTTTCCTTTCGGGCACATCTCGTTGTAGGAACCAAGCACCTCAAGAACAACATAGCGCCCTTTCTCCGTCATGCCGTCGGGATGACAGAGAGCATAGCCTTTGCAGAACCGATCGTCACAGACCGGCGTATAGGTGATACGGGTCCGGCGGGTTGCCTGACTGGTCGGAATAACCGCAGTGATGGAAGCCTCAGCCACCTCCACGGCAACCGCTCCCCGGCATGAACAAAACACTCGTGATTGGTCGGACGGACCGCTGCCACGCGGTACCGGCGGTCCTCCCGGAGTTTGGCGTTGTGGCAGACCTTGGCCACTTTGCACTTATCACATTCCGGGGTTTTTCCCGCATAGACGAACTCGGCTCCCTCATGGGCAAGCACGAATCCGACGATGGTAACTATTTTTTCTGCGTCGTCCATTCTGTTTACACCTCATACAATGCTTCTACTGCCGCAACAGCCGCTTCCCGCGTGATACCGGTATCAAAGATGGTGAACCGCTCGGGCCGGATCTCGCAGGCACGAAGAACCGCCTCAACGCAGATCTCGTTACTGATACCGAGGTCCTTCGGCGTGGTCGGTGCACCGATGCGTCTGAGGGAGGTCCGGATACCTTTCCAGTCGCCGCCGTGCAGATACATGCCGATGATGGTACCAAGTCCGCAGGCTTCCCCGTGGAGCGCGACACCCGGTGCAAGCCGTTCCAGCATGTGGGCAAACTTGTGCTCACCGCCGGAAGCGGGACGCGAACTCCCGGCAATGCTCATGGCAATACCGGAGGAGAACAGCGCCTTCACCACGATCCATACAGCGGTCTCATCGTTGTGACTCACGAGATCAGCGTTCCTGACAAGAATTTCTGCGGTGATCTTTGAGAGCGTTAAGGCGTACTCGCTGATCGCCTCACCGGTGAGACGGTGGGAAAGTTCCCAGTCAAGAATTGCAGTGTAGTTTGCAATGATGTCTGCACATCCTGCGGCAAGCAGCCGGTGCGGAGCGGTTGCAATCACGCCGGTATCGGCTACGATTGCAAGCGGCGGCTGGGCTGCGACACTAACATTCCCCGCATCGGTTACCACCGAGGCGCGGGACGAGGCAATGCCGTCATGGGATGCGGCGGTCGGCACACTGACAAACTGGATGCCAAGGTTGTAGGAGACGACCTTTGCGGTGTCGATGACGCGGCCGCCTCCGATCGCGATGATGAGAACGCTTCCCGCCTCCCTTGCAGCATCTTCGATACGCTGAATCTCGTCGTAGGTAATTCTGCCGACGAGACAGGTGGTGACGGGACGTCCCTGCAAAAGTCCGGCAACCCGTGCGCCGACGGTCTGCATGGTTGTTGCACCCGACAGGAGCAGGACGGGACCTGCAACACCGAGGTCATCGATGATTCCCGGAATCTGCAGGAGGGCGTCATGGCCGACCACGACGTTGCGCGGCATCTGCATCCATCGGGATTTGTCAAAGGTTTTATCCTTGAGTATCCTATTATTGTCTACGTTCACGGTCAGGGCCCCACATGTTTAATGAAATAGGTGCGTTCATACAAAAATATTATATCGATGCGGTCCTTGAGGACCAGCCGTATAACATCTATCTGACAATTACGTGTGCAGTCTTGTTGCTCGTCACCCTTTATCTTCTTTACCGCTGGGTGCGGGCAAATAATATCAGGGTTGACACACAGCTTATCTTGGCATCCATGCCCTTTGTCGTTTTCGGCGGGGTGCTCCGTGTGGTGGAAGATACCGGCTGCATCCCCGAACCCTGGTGGGTGCTGTTTGTTACACCGCCGATCTTTTTCGTGGTGCTGCTGTACACGATTCTGATTCTGGTACTGTCCCGAATCCTGGAAAAGCACGGCATTGTTGCATCCTATACAAAACCGTACTTCTGGATCGGAGTTGCATCAAATCTGGTGTGCCTTGCTTTCCTCTGCTGGTGGGGCGTTACGCAGACGGAGCTTGCACTCTGGGTTGCAGGCTGCATTCTGGTGATGGCAGCAGTCGCGGCGTTTCTCTTCTGGGCACTGCTCAGATACGGGTTTAAATGGGAGTATGTGACGCATCCGTTGTACAAGATTCTGATCTTCGGACAGCTGCTGGACGCATCGGCGACGAGCTTTGCCCTGGAACTGCATCCGATGCACTACATTGAGCAGCATGTCCTGGGAGATGCGCTGATCCAGCTTACGGGAACAGCCTTTGTAATGTTCCCCCTCAAAATGGCGGTGCTGATTCCGGCCGTCTGGATTCTGGAGATGTTCCGCAAGGAAGAGGGCATGGACGAGATCTGGCATCTGGTGCTGCTTGCCATGATTACGGTCGGGTTTGCCCCGGGGATCCGGGATATTCTGCGGATGGTGCTGTTTATCTGATGATATCGGACAGAAAGATCTACTTCGCAGCGCTCGCGGTTGTGGTGATACTGTTCTTTG
>DALTYF010000185.1 GCA_029986195.1 Methanocorpusculum sp.
GCCTTGCGGACAACATGGGACGCAATCGGTCTTCGAAGCTCCGCCATCTCAAGGACCATCCCGTACTGTTCGCCCGGGGTAATGCGGGAGAGAATACAGCCCACAAGAAAGACAAGAACAAAGACGATTGCATAAATCGAAAACGCCGCACCGAACCCGATAAAGGACGCGACAATTCCGGAGATAACAACCGTCCGCGCCGAACACGGCAGCATTGTCACCAGTACCGATGCGATCACGCGTTCGCGCCGGGTCGGAAGCAGTCGTGTACTCATGATGGCCGGAACGCTGCACCCAAACGACAGCACCATCGGAATCAGACCCTGACCGTGCAGACCAAGTTTGTGCATGCCCCGGTCCGCAAGGAATGCGGCCCGTGTCAGGTACCCTGTGTCCTCAAGAACCGAGATGAACAGATAGAAGAGGAACACATACGGAAATGCAATCCCCAGACCCGACATCAGGGCCAGGATGATTGCACCGCCGAGCGTATCGGCAAACGGATCCAGACCCAGCGCATGGAATGGATCGGCGATGTAGGTGGTCATCAGGGAGACAATCGTTTCCTCCAGTACTCCGCCAAGGGTAAACACGATCAAAAGGATTGAGACCATAATGATCGCAAGAATCGGCAGTCCCGGAAATCCGCGCGTAAGAAGCGCATCAAAATCACGTCTGCGGCGGGGCGGGGCAGTGCTGGTAACGGATGCCGCCAGCTGTTTTGCGAGATTGTGCCGGTTCGCCGCAATGATCTGTTCCGGCGACATCATGTGCCTGCGTTCGATCTCTTCGGAAATTATGAGGGCATTTTCATGAATCTCTGAGGTAATCGTACTTACGGAAATACTTGCCAGTGCCCACAGAGCCTCCGACTGGCTTAGTCCGTAGTACTTCTGCAGGCTGTGCACCGCCGCTTCGATGTGATGATCATACGGAATCGCAAGGGTCGGAACCGGCACCTTTCCGTCAAGAACCGCGCGGGCAATATCATCCAGATTTTTGCCGCTCGTTGCAACTGAAGGAATGACCGGAACACCGAGCTGCTTTGCAAGGGAGGCGGAATCGATGATCTTTCCCGCGGTTTCCGCCTCATCCATCATATTGAGAATTACCAGCAGCGGCTTTTTGATCTCGGCAACCTGCAAAAGCAGATAGAGATTTCGTTCAAGATGTTTGGCATCGAGCACCGCAATCAGCAGATCCAGATCCTCGGCAAGCAGATATTCACGGACCATCTCCTCCTCGACCGAGTCGCCGGAGAGCGAGTAGATGCCGGGAAGATCGGCAAGTGAAAACTCTGCATCGCCGTACCGTACAACGCCGTGCATCACTCCGACCGTCGTTCCCGGATAGTTGATCACCTCAACTCCGAGACCGGTCAGGTGATTGAAGATAAGCGATTTGCCGACGCTCGGGTTTCCGATCAGTGCGGCCCGCGGTGTCATGGTGTTTCGCACCGTTCAACCATGATGTTGGCGGATACCTCCGGACTTAATGCAATATCACATCCTTTCACGGTGATGACCACGGCATTATTGACCAGTTTGCGCCGCAGGGTGATCAGTTCGCCGGGGATGACCCCGAGATCGATGAGCCTGCTGTGCTTGGCAAAACACCGGATCATGGAGACATGCAGAAGAGATCCTTCTGGGCACTCGGAAAGCGGGATGATCGGGTTTTTGCGGGTGAGGTTATTGTGATTGGTGAACTCGGTCTTTTCTGGAGATACGGGTTCGGGTTTTCTCTGATCCAGAAAGTTGTCGAGCCGTTCAATCGTTTCGCTTGAAATGTTGTGTTCCAGAATGCAGGCTTCCCGGGATGCTGCCTCCGGCTGTTTTCCGAGGACATCGGTCAGAAACGTTTCAAGAACCGCATGTTTGCGTGCAACCTGTGCAGCTTTTTCCGCGCCCTTTTCGGTGAGCCGGACTGTTTTGCTGCCGCGGTGTACAAACCCGTGTTCCACAAGTGTATTCAGGGCTTTTTCAATCTCCGTTTCGGTATGGTGGGGAAGTTTGAGCGCATGAAGCAAAACCTCATCGGTGCCGCTATTGAGTATTTCTTCCAGAATGTCTTCAGAGAGTACCGAGGTCATGAATAATCCCGCAAATGCAGGTATCTTGTCTGTTGTGAACGAATATGTAGGTATCGTCATTTCGGGCGCTGCACTTTTATTCCTGAGCATCCCACGGTTCGCACGGCTCTTCCGTGCGAATCGTGGGCTGAAATTCGATCAACGACGATCATTCATAGGCAAAAACGAATTTCGGTGCAACGCCGTTATCTCGCAGGATGCAGTCGTTCAAACAGGGATTTCGGGCGCAAAACATCGCCGCACCGCTCATGAAACGTGCAGGAGAGGCAGTGGCGTCCCTGATGGGGCCGGGGGATCTCACCCCGGAAGACCGATTCCGCACTGCGGAGTGCGGCAAGAAACGCCCGGCGGTCCGCGGGAGCAGGCGATGCAAGATGCCGCACGGTCCCCGAACCCAGATACTCCACCGATCCGGCAAAGGGTTTGTTGTGCTCCTCAAGAAGGCAGAACCAGTATGCAGTCAGACGAAGCCGGTCGGACGCATAGATTCCGGCTGATGGTGCTGTACTGCTGCGGATAATCGAAAATCCTTCCTCAAACAGCCGGTCAACCTTTCCCGTAATCCCGTACTTCTGTGAGGACACAAACACATCTGTGCTGACCGGAGATCGCCAGGCTGTTTTGCGGCACGCCTCAACCATTGCCGCGGTCTGTGCATACTCCTCCTCACCTGCATCCGGCAGAACTGTTTCCAGCTCCTCCCAGATCTCTGCAAGATCGAGTTCGTCACCGAGATGTGCGGCAATCTGCTTTGCAATGCTGTAGCCCGCAGGTTCTGCAAACTCCTCAGGAGTTGAGCGGGACAGATACACC
>DALTYF010000186.1 GCA_029986195.1 Methanocorpusculum sp.
CAATACCGGTGAGGCGTTCCAGTCTTTTCGGGTAATAGTTGGTTTTTCCCCACCATCCGATCACTGTCCCGAGAAGCGCCACCGGATGCCAGCGGGAACGGGGATCACCGATCAGCCGGTCAAGGACAAGTGCGAAAAAAAGGATTACTGCGCCGAATGCCATGCAATGATGACTCCGGCAAGCATAATGAGGTAGACGATGATCGTCATGGCAAGTCCGTCAATCTCCAAGGAGAAGAACTGCCACAGCGCAATAATGATCGCAGCGATGATTGGCATAATAAGAATCATCACCGCTTTTCCGGCACCTGGATTCAGGGACGAGTTTCTCCTCTTCGGCTCGGTAACCGGCTCTTCGGGGAAGATGACCGGTTCGGGTGACGGTGCCGGGCATGACTTCAGCACATGGATCGTAAACGCCTCGCGGCGCATGCCGTAGCCGGTAATGACCTGCATGTCAAAACTTCCTGTTCCCGCATCCTCCTTCATCTTGATCTCAAGTTCCGATTCGCCTTCCACATAGATGTTTTCGTAGGTAAAATCCGTGTAGGCGGAAGCCTCACAGCGCAGGGTTGCGTGTGTCGGGGATCCGTGATTCACAAACCGGATGTGCAGCGCGGTTCCCGCGCTCACATCCACGGCGTCGGTGGATAGTTCCAAGGAATTAATTCCCAGACGGTTCAGCTGAATTTCAACAATGGCCATAGTAGAGCACCTCAGTCTCCCTGATCCGGAAGAAGGTTTGCAATGCCGGAGGAGATGGGATACACTCGTTTGCAGGATGTGCAGGTCAGCAGTCCTTCGACAATATCTGTATCATTACCCTCCATCTCTGTAAGCATAAAGTTTCCCTTGCAGACAGGGCAGCAGATAATATCGAGGACCCAGCGTTTCATGATTTACAGCTCGGATCTGATATCAATGATCTGCGACTGTTCCGGACCTGTTGAGATGATGCCGACCGGACATCCGGTGTCGGACTCGATCTGTTCGAGGAACTCCCGGACCTTCGGCGTGAGTTTGCTGTACTCCTTGACGCCGAAGACATCCTTGTCGATGTGGTCAACTCCGGTGATGGCGATTGCCGTGCAGCCGTTGATCATTGCCGAGTAGCGTGCCATCTCGCCGTCCCAGGTGCCGATTCTTCGTTCGCGGTGTGTGACGGTGCCGAACTCCTGAATGCCCATCGCAATGGACTGGTCGTGGGTAAGTTCGGTCGGGAACGGTCCTTCGCCGACCCGGGTCGGGAACGCCTTGAAGACCACAACCACGTCATCGATCTTGGTCGGGCCGACACCGACGTCTGCCGCCATCTGTGAGGCGGACGTGTCTTTGCTGGTTACGAACGGATAGTTTCCGTAGTAGAGGGAGATGCCGAACCCCTGCGTTCCCTCAATTACCACTGACTCGCCTGCATCGATTGCATCGTTCACGTTCTGGGCCACATCGATAATATAGGGGGCAAGTTCGGGGACATCCTTTGCGAGGCGTGCCGTCCGCATTACGCGGTCGGAGTTTGCCGGACCGCAGCCGGAACCGGTAGAGCCGACCGTCTTGGAAAGGTGGTCGTCGTGCTTGTCCTTGTAGATGTGCTCCTCTTCGATGATTCCGCAGCGGCCGTCAACGAAGGTGCGGTCTCTGCATCCAAGCACTTCCAGCTCGTGGGCAAAGACCCGCGGGTCAACCAGAACACCGCTGCCGATCATGAGTTTTGCATGGGGGTAAATGAATCCGGACGGTACCATCCGCACACCGTATTTTTTATCTCCCACTTCCACGGTGTGGCCGGCGTTCGGCCCGACACCGCCGCGTGCAATAATTGTTGCTTTATCCTGCTGGGCAATGTGGGCGACGATCTTTCCTTTTCCCTCGTCACCAAAAAAACCGCCGACAATGATCGTGCTTGGCATACTGTATCAATATCTATGGGCGGCGGAATCACATAAGGTCTTGGTTTTCATGGCTGCTGTTCCGGGACTTTTGGAACCTCCCGGCACCGGTCATCTGTTTCGGATCCGTTCTGCCCTCCTCACGGATTTTCGTGGGGACTTCCGGATGTCTCAGGTGTCGGTTTTCCTTTGATCTCGGCAAGAATGCTCCGGAACCCCTCACATGGTCCTATAATCAGATGGTCCAGCAGTTCAATCCCCAGAATATTTCCTGCATCCAGAATATTTTTTGTCATGAGGATGTCCCGTGCGCTCGGGGTGAGGTTCCCCGACGGGTGATTGTGCACGAGTATGATCGCCGCCGCACGATCCGTTACTGCGTCTGCGAACACTTCGCGGGGGTGAATCTGGCTCTGGTTGACCAGTCCCCGGGTGATCAGCCGGATGTTCAGGATCTCATGCGCTCCGGAAAGGGTTGCCGCAACTACATTTTCCTGCTGATCGTAGCGGTACTGACTGATAAACGGCAGAATGTCTCCGGCGCACTGGACTTTTGCGTTCTTTCTGTCCGGCGGCGGAAACCTGCGGGCAAGTTCAAGGGCTGCAAGAATCTGGCAGGCCTTTGCCGGTCCCATCCCGTCAACCGCGTCAACGTCCTGTATGGACGTTGCATAGGTGTGCTTCATCAAGAATGTCCGCAACACTTCTTCCGATCTTGAGCGCATCATTTTTTACCGTTCCGCGGCCGATGATTGCCGCGATGAGTTCTGCGAGGGTCAGACTCTGCGGCCCGTTTGCGATCAGTTTCTCCCGCGGCCGATCGATCTCCGCTGTGTTTTTCAGACTCATGCCGTTCTGATGAGTTATCGGCAAAGAAATTATATTAATGTGTCGCAGATATTCACTGGGTTTTTCAAAAAGTTATGGTATTTTTCCAGGACTGGTACTCATCCCAAACCTTTTATTCCCCAACTTCTGCAAATAATAGTACATGGACACTAAGACATGCATTGCA
>DALTYF010000187.1 GCA_029986195.1 Methanocorpusculum sp.
TTCGAACTCATGACCTCCCGGTTATCAGCCGGGCGCACCACCTAGCTATGCTACGGGCCCCGTTTGGGTGTTACCCTAATACATATGCTCTATCCATATAAATAAATTGTGAATTGTAAAGGGAGACAGGCTTAACTCTTTATCCTGCCTAACGTTATGGAATAACACATTGTGGCAGGACACAGAATGGCAGAAGAGAGAAAAAAACAATATCTCCTGGGAAATGATGCAATCGCTCACGGCTGTCTGGAAGCCGGAGTAGACTTTGTATCCGGATACCCCGGAACCCCGTCATCCGAAGTTGTTGACACACTTCGCCGGGTCAAAGACCCCTGGTACTATCTTGAATGGTCAGTCAACGAAAAAGTCGCGTTCGAAAATGCGATCGGTGCATGCTGGTGCGGTCTGCGCGCAATCGTAACAATGAAACATGTCGGCCTCAACGTCGCCGCAGAGCCGCTGATGACCTCCTCCTACACCGGAGTGAAAGGCGGCTTTGTCATTCTTTCCGCAGACGATCCCTTTGCCCACAGCTCCCAGAACGAACAGGACTCGCGGATGTATGCAAAGTTTGCCCAGATCCCCTGTCTTGATCCAAAAGATGTCCAGCAGGCCCATGATATGATGACTGCCGCCTGGGATCTTTCAGAGAAGTTTTCCCTTCCCGTACTGTTCCGGCCGACAACCCGTATCTGTCACTCGAAGAGTGACGTGGCACTCGGCGAGGAGTCACCCTCGCCGAGGAAAGGCGAGTTTGTCCGTGACCCGAAACAGTATGTGGTCATCCCTGCCCACACCCGCCCACTTCATGCTATCCTGACAAAGAAGCAGCCGGAGGTTGCAAAGTATCTGGTTGAGGCCGGATACAACTCCGCAGACATCCGGGGAACACGTGCGGTGATCGCCGGAGGAATCTCTGTATCCTATGTGGAGGAAATTCTGCCGGAAGACATTTCCCTGATCCGCATCGGTGCATATCCGATCGATCAGAACTGGCTTGCAGAGGTCGTGGGAAAACACACGGAAGTCCTGGTCGTTGAGGAACTCATGCCGGTAATTGAGGAAGCGGTCCGTCAGGCAGCAACCACGACCACAGTTCACGGAAAACTTGACGGATACCTGCCGCACGAAGGAGAGTTCTCCTCGGCTCTTGTTGCAAAGGCCCTGGTGAAGGCAGGATTCCTTGCAGAGAATCCTTTTCCCGCTGAGCCGGAGCAGGAGGCTGTTGCGGTGAGACCGCCAATCCTCTGTCCGGGATGTCTGCACCGTTCGGTGTTTTACGCAATGAAGAAGGTGTTCCGCGACGGTGTGTTCCCGAGTGATATCGGCTGTTACACGCTTGGTCTGCAGATGGGTGCGGTTGACACGACGATTTGTATGGGTGCGTCGGTCACGGTCGGGTCGGGCATTTCCCATGCCTGCCCGGAGACGGCTGTGGTCTCAACCATCGGGGATTCAACGTTCCTGCATACCGGAGTGAACGGGCTGATCAATGCGGTATACAATAATGCGAACCAGACGATTATTATTCTGGACAACCGCATTACGGCGATGACGGGACATCAGCCGAACCCGAACACGGGTGTGACGGCAACAGGCGTCCCTTCCCCGAAGATTTCTCTGGAGGAACTTGCACGTGCCTGCGGTGTTTCGTTTGTGGAATCAGTGGACCCGTATGATTTGACGGATCTTCTGGAAACGCTGAAGGCTGCAAAGGAGAAGCCGGGTGTGAAGGTCATCATTGCAAAGCAGCCGTGCGTGATTATGAACAAGCGGAACGGCGTGAAGCGAAGCCGGTATGTGGCGGATGCGGAACGCTGTGTGAAGTGCGGTGCATGTATCCGGTACGGTTGTCCGGCTCTGGAAATTCGTGAGGATGGTACATCAATGACTACGGCGTTGTGTACGGGATGCGGAGTGTGTGCGGACATCTGTCCTGCGGGTGCGATTCACCGCGGAGGTGCGAAGTAATGAAGAAGAGTTATGATGTGCTGATAGTGGGTATCGGTGGTCAGGGTACGATTCTTGCGTCGAATGTGCTGGGTGATGCCTGTGTGATTGAGGGTCGTCATGTCCGGGGTGCGGAGACGCACGGGATGTCGCAGCGCGGCGGGTCGGTGGAGACACACATCCGTATTGACGGGAAGTTCGGGTCGTTGATTGCTCCCGGCTCTGCGGATCTTCTGATAGCGTTTGATGTGCTTGAGGCGCTCCGGTACCGGCATTTCCTGAAGGAAGACGGGGTGATGGTGGTGAACCGTGAGATGGTTGTGCCGACTTCGGTGTTTTCGGCCAAGCTTCCGGTGCCGCAGATGGAGGGTGTTGTGGCTGAGCTGAAGTCCGGTAAGACGACGGTGATTCTGGTGGATGCAACGGAGATTGCGACAAAGGCAGGCAGTCCTCTTGCGGCAAATATTGTGCTGCTTGGTGTTGCGTCTCATCAGCTTCCGTTGTCGGTTTCGTCTCTTGCAGAGGCGGTGCGGCGGAATGTTCCGCAGAAGACGGTTGCGCTGAATGAGCAGGCGTTTGCAATGGGCCGCGAGGTCCGTTCCTGATCTTTTTTTGGTTTTTTTTGTTTGGTAGGATTCAATGTTTTTGTAGGCGGTAGGATTCAATTTGCTGGGTTCTTGTCTGTTGTACTTTGTTCTCTGTTTTCTTTTGGTTTTTATTATCTTGTTGGCTGATCTTCGTTGATCGATGAAGTGTTTTTGGTGTGAAATTCGCGAGGATTCAGCATATTTTCGGGTGGGATTTGGTAGGATGTTTAATGGGAAATTTTTTGGATGGAGGTTTACTGGATATTTTGTTTGAGATTTTTCAGAGTTATACAATTTCCTGGAAATTTTCGTGTGGGCGATTGAATCCTCATTTAGGAGGAATTACATTTGAAAAA
>DALTYF010000188.1 GCA_029986195.1 Methanocorpusculum sp.
GTGGTTCCATGCTGAACATGGCACAGATGGCCGGTTGTATCGGTCAGCAGGCAGTGCGTGGTGAGCGTATCGTTCGTGGATACGAGGACCGGACGCTGCCGCACTTCAAGCGCGGTGACAAGGGTTCGGATGCACACGGTTTCGTGCGCAACTCCTATAAATCCGGTTTAACCCCGACCGAGTTCTTCTTCCACGCTATCGGAGGCCGTGAAGGTCTTGTGGATACTGCAGTCCGTACGTCCCAGTCCGGTTACCTGCAGCGGCGTATGATTAACGCTCTGCAGGATCTGAAGGTCGCGTATGACGGTACTGTCCGCAGTACCGGAGGAAAGATCATCCAGTTCAAGTATGGTGAGGATGGAACGGATCCGGCAAAGTCCGCGTCCGGTCTGCCGGTTGATGTGAAGGGTATTGCTGAATCTGTGTTAAAGGAGGCTGTGTAAGTATGGCGCCAAGAAAGAAGAAGGCTGAAGAAGAGCCGGCACCGTTTGCAGAACCTGCCTTTCTCGATGAGGATGTTCCCCTGGAGCCGGTTGAGGAAGAAGACCGCTTCGGCGATTCTCTGGAAGATGCAGTGATTGGCGAGTACGAAGCCGGTATTCCTGAGTCTGTGGAAGAGATTGAGGAGATCGAAGAGGTTATCGAGGAGGAGTCCGAGTCGGAGGACGACTCTGACTCCGAGGAGAAACCGAGATCCCGCAAAGGAAAGAAAGGTCTGAACGCTGAGGATGAAGAGCCGGAGAGCGAGATTGCGCGGATGCTGCACACCTGGGCTCTTCCGAAGACGCTGTTTGATCAGATCCGTGTTTGGCTTGAGGCAAAGACTCCCGAGGAGCTGGAAGCTGTTGATCTTGACCGGTTAAAGATCCGTGTCCACCGTCTGGTGGATGAGGATATGCCGGTCTCAACAACGACCGAACTGACGAAGATTCTTACTTCCAAGTTTGATGAGGGACATGATGTAACGGATGACCAGTTCGAGGAGATTGTGGCCCGTATTAATGCGGAGTACGATCGCACGCGCGTTCAGCCGTGTGAGGCGGTGGGCATTAATGCTGCGCACTCCATCGGTGAGCCGGGTACGCAGATGACGATGCGTACGTTCCACTACGCGGGTGTGGCCGAGATTAACGTTACCCTTGGTCTGCCGCGTCTCATTGAGATTATGGATGCCAGGAAAGAACCGTCCACTCCGACGATGACGATCTTCCTGGAGAAGGGATACCGCGAGGACCGTGATAAGGCCCGTGAGGTTTCCTGGAAGATTGAGGCTGCTCCGCTGCACGAGTTCGGCGATATTGAGACGGATATTGCGGATATGTGCGTAATTGTGCAGATCAACCGCGAGGTGTGCAAGAAGAGAAAGATTGCGATCTCCGAGATTTTAGAGCGTGCCCCGCAGAAGATTAAGGACAAGCGCCACTACCGTGATTTCGAGGTGGAGGTTGACGAGAAGGATGGGATCCTCCGTTTCCTCCCGAAGAATGAGGAGTCGTATCAGAATCTGTTCCAGCTGGCCGAGCATGTCCGTCAGGTGATTGTGCAGGGTATTGATGATATCCGCCGTGTGGTGGTCCGTAAGGAGAATGATGAGTATATTCTCCATACGGAAGGTTCCAACCTGAAGGATGTCTTTGAGATTGAGGGTGTGGACTGTACGAGAACGCGCACGAATAATATTGCAGAGATTGCAAATACGCTCGGTATTGAGGCTGCACGTTCCGCGATTATCTATGAGGCATTCTCAACGCTGAAGGAGCAGGGTATCTCGGTGGATCTCCGTCACATTATGCTCGTTGCAGACATTATGTGTATGGACGGCGAGGTCAAGCAGATCGGTCGTCACGGTATTGCCGGTGAGAAGGAGTCGGTTCTGTCCCGTGCATCCTTCGAGGTTACGGTTAATCACCTGCTGGATGCGGCAGTTGCCCATGAGTTTGATGAGCTGTCCGGTGTGACGGAGAACGTTATTGTCGGTCAGCCGATTCTTCTCGGTACGGGCGATGTGAAGCTGATGGTTCGCCGGGTCAGCCCGACGAAGTCGGCATAATATTTTTTCTTTTTTGTCTGGTTTGGATTTCACGATGTGATTTGGCGGGTATTTTTCCGGAAAATTTTCTTCTGCGGCTTTTTCCTTTATCTGTGTTTCTTCATCCCATCTTATCCGCTCACCGCTACCAAGATTTTTTCCGAAAAAAGGGGTGCACAGAAAAAAGGGAGGATATGGTTGCGACGGAGTTATCCGTGGTAGAGGCGGATGCTGCGGATGACGCGGTCTTCTTCGATGTCCCAGCGGTCTTTCCGTTCTTCGTCGAGGTACCATGCGGCGGTTCGGAGAAGTTCGGGGAGGGTGTCCGGGTCGATGGTTTTTCCGTGCCAGACTCTGACGCGGTAGGTGCGGATGCCTTCTGCGGTGGTGACGAGGAAGGTCACGGTGTGGCGCAGGAGGAGGATCAGACACAGGAAGAAGAGGAACAGCAGCAACAGCAGGAGGTAGAGTGCGCCGTTTCCGTCGCCGCCGGATTTGCCGTTGTCACCGGTGTCAGCCGGCGGTGCGGTGGTGGCGTCTCTGGTCGGTGTGGTCATGGTTGGCGGCGCCGTACTGGGCTGGATGGCCGCGGGTACGGTGGTCGTTACCGGTGCTGATGTCTGGGTCGGGGTGATGCCGCCGGTCCATCTGGCATACAGTGTCATGTCGCCGGGGATGCCGTCCGCAAAGTTCCATTCTTGGGTGCAGGCTTCGTCCGTGTACCAGCCGCCAAAGGAGCGTGCGCTCTTTTCGGGGTCGGCAGGCTTTGTGATTACGTCGCCGTAGGAGAGGCCGGTTGCGGGCGGAACGGTGCTGCCGCCGAAGGTCTCGAAGAGGACACGGAAGGCGTTCTCCATG
>DALTYF010000189.1 GCA_029986195.1 Methanocorpusculum sp.
GGCAGCGGCACGCGGGGAAACCGCGGGGGCAGGGCGTCCGGTTTCAGGAGCGGGTTCCGGCTTTTTCTGGCCGAACCGGGATTCTGCGTGAACTCTTGACTGGCCGCCACGCATTTCTTCCAGCTGCATGGCAAGTTTGCGGGTTACGGATTTGAGGTCCAGCATTTCCTCGGTGAGACCTTTTACCATTGCTTCAAGTTCGCGAACCTTTCGCTCAAGTACGTCGGTATTTTCTGATTTTACGGGAGTTGCAGCGGTTTCTGCACCTGCTTCGTGTTTGCTGTTCAGTTCCCGCTCCTGCTCGGCAAGTTCGTGTTCTAAAAATTTCATTCTGGTATCCATGAGCGCATTTTTCCTTGTAAATTAATTAATAGGTTTTTCTGTGCCTATTCTATAAGAGATTTGCGGCCACGGCTTTGTGTCATGACGGGTTTCGTGACAAGGATGGTTCGGTACGGATGTGCTGATATCGCAGATCACGCCGTCATCACGGAGGAACGACGTGCGGAGGGCATGCGTTCGGTGTGTTGGGATGAAGATGAATTGCCGATCCCGGCTTTGTTCCAAAAGGCTGAATCGTCTCTTAGTATAGTTCAGTTTTCGGGAATCCTCGACACGGGATTGTGCTGAGGAACCAAAGCAAAAGAATTCCGAGTAACCCACTCAGACAGGAGCAGGAATAAATCCGGCGGAAAAACTAAACCGCATGCCGCTGCGGGTCCCGCCTCATTCGTCACCCCGTGGTTCCCCGCCTGCGGCGGGGAACCACGGAAGAAAAAATATCCGGACTATGTCGTTTCCCCATGCCGCAAGAGCTCTGGCAAGCTTAGGGTGGGTTTTTGCATACTCCTCAGCCGACATACCGGCAAGGAACGCATCAACCGCCTGACGCATCGCCGCAGCTCCCGCACGGGTACCGTCCGGATGACCGTGAATACCGCCGCCCGCCTGAAGAACAATCTCCGTACCAAGCGCAGCAAGCTCTGCATGGACCTTCCCCGGATGCAGACCGCCGGACGCAACCGGGAAGACCGGGGCAACCGGTCCCCAGGACTCGGTGAGAATTGTATTATCACCGAGAATCTCCGCAGCACTGCCGCCCATCTTCCCGGAAACCGTCCCCGTATGGAGCTGATCCCCGCCGCAGAGACGGACAAGTTTGGCAATCGGCCGCATCGCAATACCATGATGCGGGTTCCGGGTAAGCGCACCATGCATCGTCCGGTGAACATGAATCGGAACCGTGATTGCAGGATCAGCGGCAAGCGCCTGCACCGCGGAAAATCCCGCGGTCAGGACATCAACCATCAGCATATTCGCCCCGGCCTTCACCGCTTTCTCCCCGGCCTCAACAATCGTATCCCCGTCGGTGGTGACATTGAGCGCATAAAGAACCGTACGCCCGGTCTCCTGCTCGGCTCTCTCAAGTGCATCCATAACCGCAGCAAGCCGGTCCATCAGCGGACAAAACCGCTGGTTGGTCAGCGTCTCATCATCCTTGATCAGATCCACCCCGCCAATCGCCGCCTCATAGGCAACCGCTGCGGTATCCTTCGGATTCAGACCGACCTTCGGCTTAATGATCGTCCCGACATGCGGACGGCGGGAGATCTCGGTCCCCACAATCTTTCTGACACCTTCAATGCCGAACTTCGGACCGGGGTGAACGGTCCGGAACGCATCGGGAAGATCAATATCCAGAAGCCGGACAGCCTCCAGCTTGCCAAGACCGAACAGATTACCCGCAATAACCGAATGGTACTGCGGAATGTTGCCCGGCTCAAAGATCTCATAGGGATAACGGATTCTCGTAACGTATCCCCCGTCTCCCAGAGAGACGATATCCATAACCTCCCCGTCGTAGGCATGCACGTAGGCGGTATGATCGTTAACGGTAGAAAGATTGGTCCAGGTACCGGTGGTCTGCTCCTCAGAGATTGCCTGCGCGGCAAAATCAGCGGTGACACCGTCCCGGGGCCGGAAATAGTAGGTTGCAATTAAATCGTCCATGAGCAGTGACTCCTTGTTATCTGAACCCGGAACCGGTAAGCGTCCCGAGGAACTGGTTTTGCAGTTCATCGAACCCCCAGCCGAGGTACTCCCGCATAATCGTATAGGCAAGATGCGGGGGAAGAGCGCACGCCTCGGTGATGATCATATCGATGTACTCGGCAGGGGTCACATCAAAGACCGGATTCTTGAAGCGGACAAACGGAAAGGAGGCTGCAATATCATCGGGCAGCACCTCATTCTGCGCCCGCTCCTCAATCTGGATCAGTTCGCCAAGGATAGTCCGCGGGGCGAACTTATACGTCTCCGCGGTAACAATAACGTTCTTGCGCGCCTCATTGGCACTGAGAGCAATCTGGGAGGTGCCGATTTTATTGACGACGGCACCGTTCACCGTGATCGCGTCAGCGCCGACAATGACCAGATCAATGTCCTTCATCATGCTGCGGACCGCAGAGTCAACGATGTAGGTCGTGGGAATCTCGTTGTCGTTTAAGGTCTTGATGGTGAGCCGTCCCTGATTCCACGGTCTGACCTCGGTTGCATACACCTCAATGTCTTTTCCCTGACGTTTTGCCTCAAGGATGCAGCCGAGGGCCGCCTTGGAGTTGCAGTGGGTCATGATAACGCTGCCGTCCGGGTGTGGTTTGCCCCCATTGCGGCAATACGGTCAATTGCAGTACGGGATGACCAGATGAACGCATCGGCTTTCTCGCGGAGGATGCGGCGGGCGGCGTCTTCGGTGCGGGCGGTACGGACATCGCGCATCACCATCTGGATAGCGTTGGGAAGAGAGACAGCGGTTGGCCGGGTTGCAAGAAGAATGCCAGCTGCGTGTTCCATCTCCAGGATAAACAAAGAAGCATCACCGGTATG
>DALTYF010000190.1 GCA_029986195.1 Methanocorpusculum sp.
GGCAGGCCACATGCCGAGTGCGGCGCTGTTGCTGTACGGCTCAAGGAAGGTACTCAGGATCATCATCGCCATGGTGAATGTGCCTGCAACGCCTGCAAGTACCGGATCGTTCATGTCCTTCCTGAATGCCGCGGGGAAGCAGAGATATTTCAGAAGGACAAGCGAAAGGAACACGGTGGCAAGTACTCCGCAGAAAGGAGGGATGATGTCCGAGTAGTTCTGCAGAAGAATTCCGAGCGCGGCAGTTCCAAGGGCAACACCTGAGAGCGGCAGAGGTATGCGGAGCAGGAGGTGTTTCATTGTCGGTCGGTGTGCTGGCAGTGCGGGTAGTTTCCGATCAGTTTAAACCAGCTGCTCTGCTCACGGACTTTTCCGAGGGCAATCAGAACGTTTGCATCTTCAAGGTTTCCTGCAACGTCAAGGAAGAAGATGTATTCCCAGGGACTGTCGGGTTTGGGGCGCGACTGGATTTTCAGAAGGTTCAGTCCGTTGTAGGCGAAATGAGCCAGCACGCTGTAGAGTGCTCCGCTTTTATGGGCGGTGGAAAAAACGAGACTGATCTTGTCGGACTGTTTGGTGATCTCCATGTGCCGCGAGAGGATGACGAACCGTGTGTAGTTGTTTTCCGCGGTCTGGATGTTTTTTTCCAGAACATCAAGGCCGTAGAGTTCTGCGGCCCGCAGGCTGCCGATGGAGGCTTTTGCGGGATCCTGTTCCTCTGCGATAAACTTCGCGGCAAAGGCCGTGTTTGCGTACGGGTAGGCGTTGATTTCGGGGTGATGCCGGAGAAAGTCCCGGCACTGGCTGATGGCCTGCGGGTGCGAGTACACCTCGCGGATCATCCCGGTTGATGCGCCGGATACGCCGAGCAGATTATGACGGACACGGATGATGTGTTCGCCGACCACATACAGACTGCACCGCGTGATGAGGTCGGCAACCTCAAGCACGTCTCCTGCGGTGGAGTTTTCAATCGGCAGAACTCCGTAGTCGATCTCGCCGCGTTCCAGTGCTGCGAACACGTCGTCGAACTCCTTGTAAACTCCTTGTAATTGGTGACTGTCGATGCGGTTCCTCCAAAGTACTCAAGGGCTGCCTGTTCTCCGAAGGATCCGGCAACTCCCTGATAGCCGACCTTTGGCGCGGATACTGCTGCGGTACCCAGCCCGGCCTCGATCTCTGCCAGAAACTCTTCACTGCCGATATACAGTTTGTCTATTGAGGCACGGAGTACTTTTTCGATCCGGGGAGTGGTCATAGTGTATAATAATCAACCCGCAAAAATTTGAATGTGAGGATTTTCGTCCTCACGAAAAACCGTTCACTCTTTCCTATCGATTTCTTCGAGTTTTGTACGAAGCATGCGCAGTTCCCGCATCTGTTCGCGGTGGAATCCGAGGATCATATCACTGATGAATCCGATCATGAAGGTGAGAATTCCGGTGATGATGAGAAGCATGGTGAGAATTCCCATGAAGAGATGCTCGATCCCTGCCAGCCACTCAAAGAGCACGTAGAGCCCGAGACAGAATCCTGCGATGCCCATCAGAACACCGATGACGCTGAAGTGGAAGAGCGGGTTGTTCATCTTGCCGTATTTGTTGATTGCCCGGAGAATTTTGTATCCGTCGCGGACGGGATGCAGTTTTGTCGGGGATCCCGGACGTTTCTTGTAGAAGGTCGGAACGACCTCGAAGCGGAGACCGCGATGGATAACTGCGGAGCTGATCTCGGTTTCGATCTCAAATCCTGCTTCTTTGAGGTTCATCTGCCGGACGGAGTCCAGGGTGAATGACCGGTATCCGGAGAGGATGTCGGTCATGTACACACCGTGCGCCCATTTGAACAGTGTGTTCATCAGGCGGTTGCCCCAGAG
This sequence comes from Methanocorpusculum sp., assembly GCA_029986195.1. Classification (GTDB taxonomy): domain Archaea; phylum Halobacteriota; class Methanomicrobia; order Methanomicrobiales; family Methanocorpusculaceae; genus Methanocorpusculum. The sequence continues at coordinate 1,877 of DALTYF010000190.1, forward strand.
GTTGAGGCGGGTTAAGGCACCGCGCTCGTACTGGTTGAGCCGGTTTCCGATGACATGGTCTGCGCGGCCGCATACGAGCGGTTCGATCATGGCGTCTGCATACTCCGGCGGGTTGGTGCCGTCTCCGTCAAGCATCAGGATGTAGGGAGAGGTAATCTTTTCAAATGCCTCGATCATGGCGGCACCTTTTCCTTTTCCCTCCTGCGTCATGACGGTTGCACCGAGTTTTTCTGCTATCTCCGGTGTTCCGTCTGTACTGTGGCCGTCCACGACAAGTATTTGGTGATAGCCCTCTGCCTGCAGTTCCTCAATGACGGACCCGATGGTCGCCTTTTCATTGAGTGTCGGAATCAACACACAGACATCGTCTTTGGAAAAATCCATTCTATAGTATTTTATGGATGTTCTCTGTAATCAGTCTTGCAGGCTGCGGGAGAAAAAAAAGATTATTTGTTCTGGAGCTGCCAGACCATTCTGCCCTGGAGTCCGAAGTATTTGGAGAATCCGATTGCGTCACGCTGATCGATGGTCGTTGTGTCAAACGAGACCATGTCCTGTGAGTAGATCGCGTTCGGCGATTTTCTGCCGAGAATGTGCAGGCAGCCCTTGAACAGCTGAACGTCTACCGTTCCGGTCACGCGCTTCTGCGTCTCGTCAATGAATGCGTTCAGATCATGGTAGAGCGGTTCGTGCACCAGACCCATGTAGGCAAGTTCTGCCCACTGGTCGTCCACGATATGTTTGAACTTCAGCTCAAAGCGGGAAAGTACGAGTTTCTCAAGATCGGCGTGTGCTGCGATCAAAACGGTTGCTGCCGGGTGCTCGTAGTTTTCACGGGCTTTGAGTCCGAGAACACGATCCTCTACCATGTCGTTTCTGCCGACGCCGTTTCTGCCTGCAATCGTGTTCAGCTCCACGATTAAGTCAACACCGTTCATCTTTTTGCCGTTAAGAGCAACCGGGACACCGTGTTCAAAGGTGATGGAGACGATCTCCGGTTTG
>DALTYF010000005.1 GCA_029986195.1 Methanocorpusculum sp.
TTTTTTTCTGAAAACACTTAAAAAATTATTTTTTTCTCGGAATATTTTTCCGCCGCCGGATCGTTTTGCGGCAGGGTTGCGAGCAGGCATTTGATGGTGTGCTCATGATTTTCAATAATCTTCAGAAGGAGGGAACGCTCCTGCTCCATCTGCTGCATCATGGAAGCTATCTGATATTCAAGATTCTGTAACTGCTCAGATAGTTTTGTGATCTCTTCCAGAGATGAAGATGTCACACCAGATGTACCACCTATCTCGACCCAGTGACGGCACGCCCCGTTTATCTCAGCAGTTCGGTCATGATAATTTTGAAGAGCAAGTCTATCTACCTCTTTTAGAATACTATCAGGCATCCGGAACGTAACAGAAGTAGAGGGATTGATCTTCGATCTCGCCATGGTTTTCTATAATTCTTTCTATTGAACAGTATTACCGTAAGCACTCCCACAAAGGTTAATGTAAGTCAATAGCATACATTAATGTAAGTTATTATAAGACAAAATAAACAAAGAGCGCCAGACAGCAATTCTGAAAAATATGTTATTGATTCCTGGAGAGACATAAACAGAAAAAATCTGAAAAACGTGATCCGGTACAATCACTATGCCCAGATGCTGCTCATTCTGCTGATCATGGGAGGAATCCTCCGGTTTTACAACTTGGGATATAATTCCCTATGGCTTGACGAAGCATGCACCTACGACTTTGCCCAACTATCACTCAGCGGGATACTGGAACTAACAACAAAAACCGGAGATGTCAATCCACCTCTATTCTACGCAATAGAACATTTCATACTCGGACTTGGGAACAATGAAATAATTCTCCGATTCATACCCGCACTGCTCGGTATGTTTTCCATTCCGGTGATGTATTTTCTGGGAAGAGAAATCTGCGGACGACTTGCCGGCATAATCGCTGCGGCACTTCTGACCTTCTCCACATTTCATGTATATTATTCTCAGGATGCAAGAGCTTACACTACAGTTCTGTTCTTCTTTTCCGTGGCAGTTCTGTTCTACCTTCTTGCACTGAAACGAAACTCAATACCGTACTGGTGCCTCTTCGGCATATTCTGTGCTCTGGCATTCTGGTCTCATTTTTACGTATTCATAGGAATCGGAATTATCTTCCTTCACGCCTTCATCATAAAAAGAAACGAGATTCTCAAAAACATTGCCTCAATAAAACCAATCATAATCGGACTTCTCTCATTTGTTCTCCTTACATCCCCTCTCCTGTATGGGACGATACAACTCTACTTCATGCGAACCGCATCAGCCCCCACATGGGGAATCTCCGGATTTGATGTGTTCACCCAAACAATCGTACTGTTCTCCGGAAATGAACTCTACCTGACCATTCTGTTTCTGTTCACCGCAGTAGTTGGAATCCTGTACCTCACACTCAACAAAGATAAACAAGGTTTCGTACTTTTGATTGTCATGTTGATCATTCTGCCGTTTATTACCAGTGTGTTCTTCTCATCAATCATGCCGATGAGTCCACGCTATCTCATCTTCGTCCTGCCGTTTTACTTCGTTGCAATCGGCACTGCATTTAATCTGATACCAAAAGAGGTTGACGCCAAAAAAGTGGCTGTGATTGCAATTATTCTGATAGGTTTGGTAAGCATCCCCTACTTCACCTCATACTATACCACATACTCCAAAAATGACTGGAGAGGATTTTCAGAGTATCTCACTGCTGAAACACAGAATGGGGACTATGTAGTAGTGCTGCCCGGATACATGACACTGCCGCTTGATTACTATTATGACAGCACAAAGGATGAAACCCATGAAATACAGGCTAATTCTGCGAAAAAACTTGAAGAAGAAATAGAACAAACACGAGGGGACACAACTGCATACTATGTAGTCACAGCAGATATTTATGCGGCAAACCCGGAGGGTGATGCCCTCAACTGGCTGAATGCCAACACCAAATATATTGGAAAAAATATGGGAATCAATCTGTTCATCTCACAATAACCCGGAACAAACAGAACGGATATTTCAACATGGAAAAACTCAGTATAATCATCCCGGTCTATAATGATCACACCGCACTTGCCAAGGCACTACCGGCATCAATTATGGTACTGGATACGTTACCCCATCCATTTGAGATCATTATTGCCGAAGATGCAAGTTGTGACGGGGGTTATGAAATCTCCAAAAAATTTGCAGAAGCTGACAAACGTATCAGACTAAATTACAGCGAAACACGCAGAGGAAAAGGCGGAGCGATCAGCGATGCCGCAAAGATCGCTTTCAGGAGACATCATCTGTTTCTACGATGTTGATCTTTCCACTGGGTTGTCCGTACTACGACCCCTGATCAATGCCATACATCGCGGAAATGATATTGCAATCGGGTCGCGGCATCTCCCGCAAAGTAGTATCACGAGAACCCGCAATCGAAAATATGCGGGAAAATTATTTGTTCATCTCGCTCGTGTACTTCTGGGAGGAGGAGTTACGGATTATCAATGCGGATGCAAAGCATTCACACGTGAATCTCTGAATACTCTCATGTCATATGCTCACACACGCGGATGGACGTGGGACACAGAAATTCTTGCGCTTGCACAGAGGGCGGGTTACAAAATTGCAGAGGTCCCCGTCATCTGGAAAGAAAATGATCGGACCACCCTAAAATGGAGAGATACGTTCAGAATGGGATGGGAAGTACTTACATTCGCATGGAAGATTCGAATGTGTGGGTGCCATCCCCAAAAGAACACTCATCCCAAAAAATAGAGGAAACCACATCTGCCCACACCTTTTTTTCCCCAATTAATCCTTCAGACATCCCAGCGGCACAACGAATACACCGTCATCCCGGCGATACGCAATCTCTGTGCCGGTCAGAATCATCAGAAAAGACGGCTCACGCATTTTATCAGCATCAACTTTCTCTTTCAGCATCAGCAGATGTTTTGCCGCTTCCTCTATCTCCTTTGCACCGAGTTTCACCTCAATTGCAGCCCATCTGCCATCATTCAGGCACACAACCGCATCAGATTCAAGACCTGCGGCATCACGGTAATGGAACACCTGCCCGTCAATCGCCTCCGCATATACACGAAGATCGCGATCGCACAGTGACTCAAAGAGGAAACCGAAATAACGAAAATCATCCAGCAAACGCTCTGGTGTAAGACGCAGAACCGCTCCGGCGATGGATGGATCAATAAACTGACGTTTCGGAGATGTACGAACAGCAGTTTTGGAACGCAGTGCAGGATTCCATGCAGGAAGATCCTCGGTTACAAAGATGCGGCTTAATGCGTTCAGGTACTGGCTGATGGTTTTCTCAGATACACTTTCGTCCCCGCTCCCCATCGCAATATCATCATGAATGGTCTTTATGGTCGCCAGTGTGGAGATATTTCGGGAAAGAGAACGCAGCAGTGCACGAACCCGCGCAGGATTTCGTTCAATACCATCCACACGGGAAACATCGGTATTGATGATTGCCTCAACATAATCTATGGCATGGCGCATGGCATTGTTTTCCGTATCACCGATAGAAGCGGGCCAGCCACCGCGGACAATGGCAAAAGCGATCCGTTCAATAGTCAGCTGGGAGAAACTGTCAATCTCTGTCGTACCGTCGAAAAGATCTTTCAGTGACACACTGCCATTGGACTCCTGTGACTCAAACAAACTCATCGGGCGCATCATCAATCGGGAAATCCTCCCGGTACCGGTGTGTTGTACAACATCATCCTTCGGAACAGCAGAACCGGTCAAAATAAACTGTCCTGCTTCACCCCGCTGATCTACGGCAAATCGTACCGCATCCCACAGGACAGGAGCGGTCTGCCACTCATCCAGCAGACGGGGAGTCTCACCTTTCAAAAGCAGAGACGGTTTGGTATCCGCCGCTCTCAGGTACGATGCCTGCATGTCAGGATCCTGCAGATATAACTGACTTTGTGAGACCTGGGTTGCCGTCCAGGTTTTCCCGCACCATTTCGGCCCCTCAACCAGTACAGCGCCGCTGGAACCCAGTCGCTCCAAAAGGAGTTTATCCGCAATACGCGGCAAGTATTTCCGTTTCATATTTCCGAAATCCGCTCTACAGCTTCATTCCTTCTGTAGGTATTACACTATTGACTTCCGAAAATATCAACATTTCACTTCCTACATTGTGAGCATTTTACTTCCGGAAATGTTGACAATCCACTTCCGAAAATAGTGTCCGTCCAGCCCCATGACCACGGAGGCACTGTGATACAAACCTCCTGCCCGCCCCGCGGCAAACACTAATCTATCCAGACCGCAAATAATACAGAGATTTTATGCGCATCCCAATAAAAGACGTCACCCCCGAATGCGAGCGTGCCGAAGTTGCCGGATGGGTTCACGAAGAACGTGACCTCGGCGGCCTCACGTTCCTGCTGGTCCGTGACAGAACCGGAATCTTACAGGTAACCATCCCCAAGAAAAAAGTCAGCCCTGAAGTACTCGCCGCAGTCAAGGAAGCAAGCCGCGAGTCCGTCATCTCCTGCGAAGGAGTGGTCAAGGCAACCGAAAAAGCTCCCGGAGGACGCGAACTTGTCCCGGATACCCTGAAAGTCATCTCCCGCGCCGCAACACCGCTGCCGCTGGATGTCTCTGAAAAAGTTCCGGCAGATCTGGATACCCGCCTCGACAATCGCTACCTTGACCTGCGCAAGCCGCGTGTCAACGCAATCTTTCTGATCCGCAACGCCGCTCTTCGCGCCGTCAGCGAGTACCTCTGGGATCACCACTTCACCCAGGTACAGACCCCGAAGATCGTCGCAGCCGCAACCGAAGGCGGAACCGAGCTCTTCCCCCTCGCCTACTTCGACAAGGAAGCATTCCTCAACCAGAGCCCGCAGCTCTACAAGCAGATGCTCATGAGCGCAGGATTTGACCGCGTCTTTGAGATAGGTCCTATCTTCCGTGCAGAAGAGCACAACACCGTCCGCCACTTAAACGAAGCAACCTCGATTGATATCGAGATGTCGTTTGCCGACGAACAGGACGCCATGAAAGTGCTCGAAGAGACCGTCTCCTATGCCTACGGCAGGGTCGCCGACACATGCAGCAACGAACTTGCCGTCCTCGGCTTAAATGACTTCGAGGTCCCGAAGACCCCCTTCCCCAAGATCACCTATCAGGAAGCAATCGACATCGCAACCGCCAAGGGCGAGGCACTCGTCTTCGGCGATGATCTCTCCACCGCCGCAGAAAAGATCGTCGGTGACGAGATGGGCACGATGTACTTCATCACCGAGTGGCCGTCATCCACGAGACCGTTCTACACCATGCCGTTTGAAGACAGACCCGAAGTCTGCAGAGCGTTCGACATGATGCACCCGAGAATGGAACTCTCCTCCGGTGCCCAGCGCTGCCACATCTATGATCTGCTGGTCAGCCAGATCAAGGCAAAAGGCCTCAACCCCGACGCATTCGAGTTCTATCTCAACCCGTTCCGCTACGGCATGCCGCCGCACGCAGGATGGGGACTGGGCGCAGAGCGGCTCGTCATGACCATGCTCGACCTCCAGAACATCCGCGAAGGCGTACTCTTCCCCCGCGACCGGCACAGAGTCAGCCCGTAAAAAATCAACTCACCAACTATTTTTCCCAGCATAATTTTCAAAAAAAAAAATTCCACAAAAATATTTTCCAAAAAACACCCCCCGTCAACCAGCTTTCCGCAGCAGCGAAGCGGCGAGTGCATCGGAATTTTCCGTTTCTGTCAGGAGGACGGATCAAAGCTCCGTCCCCCTGACATGAGAAACGGGAAATTCTGATTAAAAGAAATCCGAAAGATCCATCTGCTGCTTCTCTTCCTGTCCAAACGTTGACCAGATGTTCATCTCCGTCACCGCAATCCGCTGGTTCGTGTACTCCGAGAGCTGATAATGCTCGGCCATGTACTTCGCAATCTCTAGATACTTCGTCACGTTCCCCTTGTGCATCGTCGCCTTCAGAACCGCACCGCACTTCGTACACTTCCCCGAGATCGGAATCCTGCGGAAACTCGTCTTGCACCGCGGACAGCGGAACGACTGCTTCGAAAACGAACGAAGATTGCCGATCATATCCGGCATTAAGTGACTGTTAATGATCCGTTCTGCAAGATCATCCGTCTCCACCGCACGAATCCGATCCGCAAGCGCAAGCTCCGCCTTGATCTTATCCGTTGTTCCTTTCAGAATCGGATTCGTGTACATCGTATCCAGCGGCCCTTCCGAGATATCGCGGGTATCATGCGTAAAGGAAAAACCCTCGAACTGTCCCGGTGTCCCGACCCGGCTCTCCACATGATCCACCACCTTCTCCAGATTCTTCGGCGGCGTGTAGGTAAGGCACGCCTCATACACCTCAAGCGGATAGTGATCCATCACATCCACGTTCAGCGTCTCCTTGTCCACCTCCTTCGGATTCAGCGTCGTTGTCAGAACAAGCGGCGCATCCATCGTACCGCCGCGGGTACTCGGCAGGAAAGAACGCGAAAAGTTCACCAGACCATCCATTAAGAGCATCACGCAGTCCTCATCTCCGTCACAGTTCCGCCGCTTCGCCGCATGATAGAACGGGTGGGCATATCCCGCCTTCGCCTTCGTAAACCCGATCACCCGGGCGAGAACGCCCGCACTCGTATGCGGGGCGAGACCGAGAATCAGCTGGCCCACCAGATCCTCCGGCACCTCCGCATGATAAAACGCCGGAAGACCATACAGCTTCTCAAGAAGCTGATCCAGGTACTTCGCCACCCGCACCAGATACTCCCCGCAGTCCTCGGACACCAGAATATCCTGCGGATTCAGCTCCACCACCTGATCCGGCGAGACAAGCTCCTCACCGTGCATATCCTTCGTGTAGCCGATCTCCCGGAGTTTATCAACGGAAACCGCAATCTCCGCAGGCCGGAAATGCGTCAGCGGCAGATCGATCATATCATAGCGCACCGTCCCGTCACGGAACACATACACCTCGTTTGCCGCACGGAGAATCCCCTTCTCCAGCGGCTCAACCACCCGCTCCCGGGAGATAAGACCGCGGACGCCTTTCAGTTCGGGAATGGCGTTCGCCGAAATACCGGTAACCGCAAGCGCCGCATCATACTCCTGCCGGAGACTCAGCACACTATCCTTCTGGCAGACAACCGGAGCGCCGCACCGCGGACACAGCTCCTCGCCCGGCTGGGCAAGAGTATTACACCGCGGACAGCGGTACACCGCCTCGGTATGGGCACCGCACTCCGGGCACCGACTCTTGTAGGTCACCGCACCGCAGGACGGACACTTCCGCTCACCGGCCTCCACATGAATCATACCCTCCACCTGACCTGTTGTCACCGCGGTTCCAGAAAACACATCTCCCGACAGATTCGCATTGCAGATCTTCGCCGCATTGTCAATCGAACGCTTCATCCCGCCGGACTCCCCGATGGGAAAGAGGACGTGTACCGGCGGCTTCATTTTGCGGGGAGCCGATTTGCCGGGACGTCCCATTCTGCCGCCGACACGGGTCCCCGCCTTTGACCGCATACGAATACCCGAGAGATGTTCGGCCATCACCAGGCCGGTCGTGAATGGCGGCAGGGTATTCCAGTTCGCATTTTTCTGAAGATCGTACGAAAGGCCGAGACCCGCAATCAGTGCGAGCGGTGTTTGAATCACATAGTTCCCGCCTTCCACCATGTGCGGGACAAGCAGCTCTTCAAGAACCGCCTTCACTTCAGGATCAGCGGGAATATACAGAACACCGTCCCGGACGGATCCGGTCGCCGCAACTTTGTCGGAGAGAAGACGAATCTGATCTTCCGTGCAGTCATCCCAGAACCACGTGTAGTCAGGATGCAGATACGCACCTTCCGCAACAAAGGAGAGGGCTTCCGCTTCGCTCTCCGGATGACGGGGACCGCCTTCCAGCTTCCACCACTCCTCGCAGTAGCTTGGCGGGGCAAGCACGTGATTGTTTTCAAGGAACTCACCGTACGAAATTAAAATCTCGCCGACATCAAGGATGTACTCGATCTCCTTTGCATCAACGTACTTGTTCGCCTCCGCAAGCGTATCGATACGCAGTACCTCTCCCGAAGTCAGGCGGACCGTCGGCCCCTCAATCGTATCACAGGGCACAACACCGCACGCCTTACCGGGACGTTCCACCTTCATCTGCGTGCCGACCGCAAGATAATCATCCAGCACATGCAGCGTTGCCGGATTGAACCCGCAGGTTGCAAGACCGGTATTCCGCCCGCGGCCCAGCCGCAGGCGGAAACCTCCTTTGCGCATCGGATAGGAAAACGGCGGGCGGCCTGCAAGCATATCCCGCATGTACTTGTCTTTTGGATGAATGCCCGGCTCTTCCTCCTCCGACGATGTCGATGCCGCTCCTGAGATAAGCGTCTCCAGCCACTCCCAGCCGTCGAGATGCATCTTCGCCACATTCTTCTGAATCTTCGGCGCCTTGAGGCCGATACCTTCCGCAATCACGAGACACATACCGCCCCGGACAACATTCGTCTCCACCCGCTCAAGATTCCGGTATCCGGAGATCTCCTCCTTCTCTGTTGGCTCGCCGTCGATGCAGACCGGACAGTTGCGGATAATGAGCCGGATATCATCATCTTTGGGAAGATACTGCATACTCTGGATGCCGTTGTACTGCTTGAGCTCCTCCACATACCGCTCGATCTCCTCCTCGCGGGGTTTGTAGCGGTCAAGATTTAAGAGACGGCGGACATAATCGCCGACAAGAACGGACAGTGCCTGAGCCGTTCCGCCCGCGGAACGGATCGGCCCTGCATAGTAGATCACCAGATACTCAGAGCCGTCATCATTTTTCTTGATGCCGACTTTTCCGATTCCTTCCGTCGGTGCGGCGACCACGCCTTCGGTCAGCAGCGCCATCGACGCACGAATCGCGTGATCCAGAATCTCCTCGCGGGTTGTCTCCCCGAACTCGCGGGACACAAACGCGTCACCGATTTTAAGCGACGCCTCCTCACGGCTCATCCGCTCCTCAAGCTCACGGATGCGGTCGGCAACACCTTTGTAGTTCAGTAGTGCCTCAACTCTTCCGGCAAGATCGCTTGCAATCGGAATCTCCACTTCGGGCCGCGGATCAAAACCCTTCGCCTTTGCGGCCTGTGCAATCTCCATTGCCCGATCGAGTTCACTGATCAGATGATCCAGATACGCACGATACCGCGGGGAGGTTGCAAGTTCAGCCATTATTGGTAGTCAAAGATATTGAGCTTCGTCAGCGTGAGTTCAGCGCAGAGCTTCACCTGCGGATCATCGCCAAGAGCCGCCTCAATCAGCGCCGGAACCGCCCGGGCCTCAAGCCGCTCCAGAGCGGCTGAGGCCATGCCGCGGGCCGTCGGATTGGAGGACGAGAAGAGTGAGATAAGCGGGGGAACCGACATCTCTCCAAAGGAGGCAAGGACCGCACCGAAGTACTTTTGTATGTCCATATTCTTTTCCATCTCCGCATACTCAAGGAGAAGCGGAGTGATCTCCGGCCCCATCTTCACTAGTGATCTTCCAAGGTACCAGCGGGTCTCAAGGTTTTCGGATCGGAGCTCCGCGATCACAACCGGCACAATCTGTCCGGGATTCGCCCGTCCTGCTGCGGCGATTTTTTCAACTGCGGCGTGACGAACGTCAAGGTCTGCATCCGAAAGAGCAGTCAGTGCATCGGTAATATCTGTCATTTTTTATCCTCTGTCCACCTGTTTTGCGACATCATCACGGTTCATCTTCGGCGGGGTTGCAACTTCAGGGTAGGCAAACTCATCCTCATGCTCCTGATCCGCAGGGCCGAGTGTATCCTTTCCCTCCCAGATAACCAGCTGTTCAAACGGAATATCAATATCCGCCGCACGAAGAGCTTTGAAAATCTTCCAGAGAAGATCTTTTCTGGCATCCCACCAGTACCCGGACGGCGACCAGATGCGGACGACCAGATTCACCCCGTGCGCACCAAGCTCGTCCACATACACATCCGGAGACGGCGACTTCAGTGCATACGGATGCTTATCAATCACTCCTCGGATGACCTCAATGGCTTTTGCTGCATCATCCGAGTACCGGATGGATACCAGATACTCAAATCTCCGGGCAACATGGGCAACATAGTTGGTGATGTCGGAGGTGAACATGGTTTCGTTCGGCACACGGACATAGATTCCTTCGTAGGTCCGAAGCGTTGTGGACATCAGACCGATATCCTCCACATACCCCTGGGTTCCGTTGATCTTGATGTTGTCGCTGATGCTCACCGGCCGCTCGAACATGATGAGAAGGCCGGCAACAAAATTTGAGAGCGTGTTCTGACTCGCAAAACCAACGGCAACCGCAACAATTCCTCCGGCAACCATGAGGCCGCTGAAGTCGATGTGCAGCAGGGGACTCATCACCAAAAATCCGATGAAGTAGATCACCCAGCGAACAAGTTTCTGCATGAAGATGATGTTGTTCTTCTCGATTTTGCCGGTGAACATGCGATTGACGATGCCACTGAAAAATTTCGCAACGATAAGCGTCCCAATCAGAACAATGCAGGCCCCGATAATGTCTCCGTAGCTGATGCCGTTGATGAGAACGGTATCGAAAAATCCTTTGCCGCCGTCATCGGCACCGCTCAGGCTGCCGAAGATGCTGTCATAGATTGCAGATAAATTTACGTCCGCCATTGTTCAGGTCAACCCCGCGTCCATGATGAAGGTGCTGTCAATGAGTGATCCGGAGGCGTTGGAGAAGGAGGTGGAACGCCGTGGCTCGTACATCCGCAGGGATCGGGTCATCCCCTCGTGAAGAGGACGGTCCATGCCGGTGACCGTTGCCGTGCCTCCGGCGGTGATCACCATCTCGGCCGCCATGGAAACAAAATGCTCGTCAAAGTACACCTGCATTCCTTTTTCGTGAATGACCGTACGCGATACGTTTACCCAGTCATCGGTGGTGTTTTCGATCTGCAGACGAAGCACACCTTCCAGATAGTTTCTGACACGCGGTGGATAGGAGGAGACACCGGATTTGTGCCACCGGGTGATAACCCCGCGGTTCGCACTGCCGTACAGGGAGTACTTCGGGGTTTTGAACGAGACAACGTCAAGAACACTGGTGACACCGGAAGCCTGGATAAAGACGCCGATCTCAATCGGGAAGGTGAGGAAGAGGATGCTCGTGCCACGCGGTTCAATCATAACCTCGTCGAACCGGATCTCAAGATAATCGGTGACAGCTTCGGGAAGATACAGCGGTTCGACGGGGTGAAGGAGCATACGTCCTTCCCTGACACTGACGTTGGTGTCCCGCTTCCATTTGCCGAGTTCCCGGCGATAGTGGTACATGTCCAGCTTCTGTTCAAGGGAGATGCTGAGACGGGAAAAGTTGACCGCGTAATCAAAGGAAAACGTTCCGTAGTTGAAGAACGGTATGTCCTCTGCGGCTTCGTCGGCATTCTCAGGACCGGGTATGGAAACAGGAGTTTTGTCCCGGACGAGATGGGCCCGGGTTAGTCGGATACGTGCTATGATTTGCCCTCCGGTTATTGGTGATCAGGTAGGCGGGAAAACTATAATGCAGTTTCGTATTGGACAACGTTGCATTTTTGTTCGTGGGTTATCCATGGAACAGTTCGTGAACATCACGGAATGGCTTTGCATTTTTATTCGTGAGTCACCCCCGGAGGAGTCCACGGAAAATACAAGAAAATTATAGGATTCCGTGATGTTTTATCTGTGTGTTCTGTGTGCTCCGTGGGCTGAAATACGATCACGAACGTCGGTTGTCAACAAACGAATTTCAGTGCAGCGCTGTATTGGAAAAAAGAAAAAATGGAGATGTTCAGGTTGATCCGCCGAGCGGAACGTCATCGGCCGCAGCGGGATCGGCATCGGATGTCTCCGGCGGTTTGACGGACTCAACGGCTTTGGCAATCTCTGCGGGATCGGGAAGATCACCTAAGATACTTTCATCGAGATCGATCTGCGGGGTATCGTCGGTCTCAACCAGATCCTCGGCACCGAGGAACTTTGCACCCTGTTTGATGAGACTGGAGACCTCGAACGGGAAGATGATCTTGGTTGCCTGACCGTCGGCCATCTTTTGCAGGGCGTTCAGCGACAGGACGGTGATTGCCCGTTTGTCCAGCGGGCGGGAACCGAGCGCCACAATCCGCAACCCCTGGGCTTCTCCCTGCGCCTGCAGGATTTTGCTCTGACGTTCACCTTCGGCACGGAGAATCTTACTCTGCCGTTCTCCTTCGGACTCAAGGATCATACTCTGACGCAGACCTTCGGCCTTGAGAATTGCCGCACGTTTTTCTCCATCCGCACGAAGAATTGCCGCACGCCGTTCACGTTCGGCTGCGGTCTGTTCGGTCATGGCCTGCTTGACGGCGCCTATCGGGTTGACCTCCTTGATCTCGACGCGTTCGATTTTGACACCCCATTGATCGGTTTCCTTGTCGAGGATGTCACGCAGACGGCGGTTGATCATGTCGCGGTTGTAGAGAACTTCGTCCAGTTCCATGTCGCCGATAATACCGCGAAGACTGGTCTGCGCAAGGGCCACGGTTGCCTGACGGTAGTTGGAGACTTCGAAGTAGGCGCGTTCGGGGTCCATGACCCGGACGTAGATGATGGCGTCCACATCCGTCGGCGAGTTGTCTTTGGTGATGACCTCCTGGGACGGGACGTCGATGACCTGGGTTCTGAGATCAAGTTTGATGACGGTCGTGATGAACGGTACAACCCATTTGAAGCCGGGGTTCATCTGGCCGACGTAGGTTCCGAGGCGTATGGCGAGACCTTTCTGATACGGCTGGATGATCACCACGCCTTTTGCAAAAATGTAGAGAATGATAATTATCAGTACGATGGATATGAGAGTGAATGCGTCCATTTAGCGGACCTCCTCAACGGTCAGGTGAACGCCGGATGCGGCGGTCACCTGTATTTTTGTTCCGGGCACAAGTACTGCACCCGTGCTTTTTGCGCTCCAGATAACACCGGAGATGTCAACCTTGCCGGAGATGGTGTCGGGGACTACCGCAACCGTCACGACACCGGTCTTTCCGACGATGCTATCCTGACCGGTGGTCACCGGCGTCTGGTCGGGAGATATTCTCCGGTAGATGAGAACACTCACCGCAGCCGCAGCGACTGCGGCGAGGACAGCGATACCAACGCCGACGGGCGAGGCAAAAATGTCAACACCGGCAAGAACCATGAGTCCGAGAACGATCATGGCAGTTCCGGGAACTGCCATGAAAAATCCCGGCGTTGCTGCTTCGATAACAAGGAAAGCCGCTCCGGCGACGATGAGAATCCACGGGAATACCGCAGGATCCAAGAGTGTTTCAAGCATGGTATAATGTAGTAATAGCGGGG
>DALTYF010000191.1 GCA_029986195.1 Methanocorpusculum sp.
GTGCGGCTAACGCACGCATGATGCATGTGGCACGTGATCTCTCCGGTGGTGAGAAGCAGCGTGTAGTCCTAAGCTCGCCAGATGGCACGCGAACCGCTGCTTCTCTGTGCGGACGAACCGACCGGAACGCTTGATCCCAAGACCGCGACAATTGTGCACGACCTCCTCAAGCAGGCGGCGAAGAATACGAGTATGGGTATGGTGATCACGTCGCACTTTTCGCAGGTACTGGAGGATGTCTGTGATCGTGCGGTGCTTCTGGATGACGGAAAGATCGTGAAGGTAGGCAGGCCTGCCGAGATCGTTGCGGAGTTCATGAAGGGCTGTGAGGATGATCTGGAGTACAGCGATCAGGAGATCGGCAATCCCATTGTGCGTGCCGACAAACTGTACAAAAAGTTCATCGCGGTGGACCGTGGCGTCATCAAAGCGGTGGACAATATTGCGTTTGAGATCAACGAGCGGGAGATCTTCGGTGTCATCGGGGTTTCGGGCGGCGGGAAAACAACACTGTCAAAGATGATCGCAGGTCTCTACGAACCAACAGCGGGAAAACTGGATGTGCGGATTGGTGATGAGTGGATCGATATGACAAAGCCCGGGTACCAGTTCCGCGGCCGTGCCAAACAGTACATCGGTCTGCTGCATCAGGAGTATGATCTCTATCCGCACCGGACGATTATTGATAATCTGACCGATGCAATCGGTCTTGAGTTCCCGAAGGAGCTTGCGGTCAGGAAGGCGGTTATTACGCTGCGGATGGCAGGGTTTACCGAGAAGAAGGCAAAGGATGTACTGAACCGGTATCCGTCAAGCCTGTCGGCGGGCGAAAAGCACCGGGTTGCGTTGGCGCAGGTTCTGATCCGCGAGCCGAGAATTATTCTTCTGGATGAGCCGACCGGGACCATGGATCCGATCACGAAGGTGGATGTGAAGCATTCGATCATTCACGCCCGGGAGGAGATGGACGAGACGTTCATCATCGTGTCGCACGATATGGAGTTTGTCCGCGATGTCTGCGACCGCTGCATGTTCATTCGCGGCGGAAAGATCATCGATATCGGTCCGACACATGAGGTGCTTGCAAAACTTTCCGCAAAAGAAATTTCCACGATGGCCGAGGCGGTTGCTGGGGAACGTGCCGGCGCGGAAAAATAAGTTTATTCTGAAAAATATTTTTTTGAAAAGTGCTTCCCCGGGTTTACAAAAGGGCCGTCGTTTTTTTTGGAAAGAGATTACACCGCCTCCGCCGCCTCGGCAAACTCTCCGGCACATGCGACCCGTCCGAACAGTTTCAGCATCCACTTCTCCTTCCATCCGTACGCAAAACTCCCGCCCGAGGCATTTGGATGGCCTCCCCCGTTGAACTGCCGGGCGATCAGGTGACTTACCGGCGCAACACTCCGGAGAGAAAACTTCCCCGTGTCAAACACCAGAAGTTCCATGTCGCATCCGAGTTCCCTGCGTGCCTCCGCCGCCGTTTCACTCGGGTATCCGTATGCGGGCATTACTGCAATCACATATTTTCCCCGGAATACTTTTGCATGCCGGATGCTCTTTTTCATGCATGCGTTCTTCTCCCGTTCGATACCCGCAAAAATCCGCGACACCTCGTCATCAATGATAATGCCCCCGGAAAGCTTGTCCCGGATCAGTTCAAGGTACTCCCGCTTCGACGTCACCATTCCCAGAACCGCCGACCGCGGATCCTCGTGCTTCCACAAATCATAATCGCACACCACCCGTGCAACCTCCGCGGCGGCAGTGTTCCCCTTCGCAAACGAAGCACAGACTACGCCTGTAGCACACACGGAGGTATCCACCGTAAGCGACACCACAAAGGGCAGGACACGTTCCTTTTCCTCCTCCGTCCATTTATGATGATCATACCACTCAATCTTCCATCCCGCTGCATGCGCCTTACGGATCTGATCCTCAATTCCTTTCTGATATCCAAGATCCGAAATGATCAGGCGATCCCCTTTGCCGTTACATCCTCCTACCTGTCCGACGAACCAGCCGAACCGGTTCACCGATGAAAACAATGTAAGAATCTCCGGTCCGAACACCATCCGGCAGACCGCATCGCTTCCCGCCGCATCCAGATCGTTGTGCGTCAGATGCACAACACCCGTTGTCCGTCCCACAATTTTCTCCTGGAGGTTTGGTTTCTTCTCGGCAGTTTTCTTACGCAGACACAAAGGCATTGGCTACTATGTTTGCATCTTTGACAACATAAGATCGCTGGATGGGAAATGAGAATACTTATATAATTCCCACGTCAACATTAATGACGCACAGCGCCTTTATAGCTCAGTCGGGAGAGCGCCAGACTGAAGATCTGGTTGTCGCCGGTTCAATTCCGGCTGAAGGCATTCCTTTTGGGTATTTTTTACTGTTTTTCCGAATACGGGGACGTATCAGATATTCTTTTTGCAGCTATCCTACTCTTAAAAAAGAAAAAAACCCGATTTACTCAACCAGCAGCATAACCGTTGTCATCGGCGTATTCAGAACCGACCCGCCCGCGACTTCCGTACATTCCAGCACATCCAGCTCCCATCCCGCCGCAGTACAGGTTGCATACACATCAATACCCGCAGCTTCCATACTCGGCCGCATCTTCCTGCGGTTCTTACAGTCCGTAATCACTGCTCCCTCCTCCTTCGCCGTACACTTCCCGCACCAGCCGCACTGATGCCCCGTGTACCCGAACGCCTTGTAAAACCCGTCGTGAAACGCCATCTCCTCCAGCGCAAACATCACCGTCTGTACATACCGCGTCATCTCCCGTGACACCAGCCGTTCCGGTGTTGTCTCTCCCACATCCCGGTCAAACCGTACCAGCAGGGGATG
>DALTYF010000192.1 GCA_029986195.1 Methanocorpusculum sp.
CTAATGGATTTATTTTTGTATGGAATTCCAGTTACTCTCACTCATGAACAGTTCCACATAACAGATAATAAGGATTCTGCTCAACATGGATTAACAATAACTATTCCAGATGGCATGTTGAATGAAAATACATTTGCAAAAATTACTATCTCTAAAATAGACAACAATGGGGACAGTGAAAGTAAACGATATAGGTCTGTTACGAATACTCCAATCTTGACTGTGTATACTGTTGATCAAGGCAAATACGAGAGAGTGATAATACAGTTAGATCTCTATGAAAAAGTGGGTTATCAGCAATACCAACAGAACTATAAGACTTGGAAAAACAACGGACAACAAGGAGACAAAACAACAGAACCAAATGCAATTGGATCTCAAAATGCGACTATTACTCTAACTGGAAACGGATATTGAGGATAATCATTCCAGAAATAAGATCATTGAATTAAAACCAGATTGGAATTCTCCTAATACTAAATATCCTTTCAACAATAATGTTCCGTGCATCTTATCACCGTTGAACGGGAATAGAATAGATAACAAAGGGGACAGCATGCCCCGTGGTGACAGATACAAGCATGGCCGCAGACAATTACACCCCGGAATCGGTCGCGGACGCAGTCCGGCAGTATGACGGAGTCAGGCGCAAACAGGCAATAGGAACCCTTGTTCGTGCGCTCCACATCGACAACCTCGACGTCATCGCCTCCTACGGCGAAGACGCCGCCGTCATCCAGAACGGCCGCACCGCACTCCTGCTTGCCGCAGACGGTATCTGGAACAAACTCATGGAAGTTGACCCCTACTGGGCAGGCTACTGCGCCATCCTCGTCAACGTTCACGACATCGCCGCCATGGGCGGACGTCCCGTCGCCATGGTCGACGTCCTCTCCGCCTCAAACGACCAACTCATGTCCGAAGTCAGCCGCGGCATGCGCGACGCCGCAACCGCCTTTGACGTCCCTGTTGTCGGCGGTCACCTCCACCCCGACGCCCCCTACAACGTCATCGACGTCTCCATACTCGGCGTCGCCGAACTCGAAAACATCATCTACAGCAGCAAAGCAGAACCGGGCAACGCCATCATCGCCGCAATCGACCTCAACGGCCGCATCCACCCCTCCGCCCCCATGAACTGGGACTCCGTCACCATGAAAACCCCCGAAGTCCTCCGCGCCCAGCTCGGCGTCATGAAAGACCTCGGCGAACACCACCACCTCACCGCCGGAAAAGACATCTCCAACCCCGGCGTCATCGGAACCCTCGGGATGCTCATCGAAGCAAGCGGTGTCGGCGCAGTCGTCGACCTCACCGCAATTCCCCGCCCCGACCTTGACGCACTCGGCATCACCTTTGAACAATGGGTGCGCATGTACCCCGGCATGGGCTTCATCATGACCGCAGACCAGTCCCAGGTGGATACCGTCTGCAAAAAATTCCGCGCTGCCGGGATGGCAGCCCAGGTCATCGGCACCATCAACACCACCAAACGCCTCACCCTCGTCAAAGGCGAAACCGAAACAGTACTCTTCAACTTCTGCGCAGAGGGCATCACCAACATATGACAGGCAGGATCACCATCGGAATAGGATGCAGCGCTGACGCCGGCAAAGTTCTCCGGAGCGCCGAAGAAACAGCAACCGCCGAACTCCGCATCTGCTGCTACTGCCGTCCCGAAGCAGCCGGCGGCTTATCCGCCGGCCCCTTCGTTGAACTAACCGTCTGCTCCGAACCCTCTCAGCGCATCATAGACGACCTTCTCGCCGGAACAATCGACGGTGCAGTCCGCGGCACCCTCCCCGCAAACGAAACACTGCGATACCTCAAAAAAGCCTGCGGTGTTGACCGGCTCGAACGAATCGCCCTTCTTGAAACCGTTGATCACCAGCAGTTCTTCCTCGCACCCGTCGGCGTTGATGAAGGATGGACCGTTCAGGAAAAAATCTCCCTCATCAGCGACGCCCGTGAACTTGCCCGCCGCTTCGGCCTCTCCGAAAAAACCGCCGTACTCTCCGGCGGCAGACTCGGCGACATCGGCAGACACCCCATTGTCGACAAAACCATCGCCGACGCCGAAGAGATCGCAAAACTCACCGGTGCCGTCCACGGAGAAATCCTCATCGAAAACGCAGTCGGGGACTGCGGGATCATCATCGCCCCTGACGGCATCTCCGGAAACCTGATCTTCCGCACCCTCACCTTCCTCGGACACGGCATCGGGCATGGTGCGCCCGTCGTCAATATATCTCCCGTATTTGTGGACAGTTCGCGCGCATCCGCCAGATACGGAGGATCACTCCGCCTTGCCGCTGCTCTTGTCCTCGGAAAAGAGCAGTGAATTACATCGGTTTTTAAATTTAAAGGCAGATTCCCTCAATTTCAAAATATCTCCCATATTCTTTGTGCAAAATCATATTCGGTTCACTAAATCCAGTAAACCGCTAAAAACACCCGAATCTTGAGATATATTTATATAGTATTTAGAACTATCTTTACATTGGTAATAATTATGGCAGACTTACCAAAAGCAGCAGTTGTCAGACTTGCAAAGAAAGCAGGCGCAGAGCGCGTCGGTGAAGATGCAGCAGATGCACTCGTAGCAAAGGCAGAAGCCTACATCGAAGAGATCGCAAAGAAAGCATACGAGTATGCACAGCACGCCGGTCGCAAGACCATCAAGGCAGAGGACATTGACCTCGCCACTAAAGAATAAACTGATTTTTTCTGAAAAATCAGGGGTGTGGAAGAATCGCCGGACAATACTCCGGCGGTTTTAGGATGTTGGTATCCCCGGGGATACCACAATAAATCCTTTCACAACGTTATCCGGTCTCTTTTCGCCCTAA
>DALTYF010000193.1 GCA_029986195.1 Methanocorpusculum sp.
GTCTCTGGGGAATAAACATTTGGCGGACGACACGGCGTTACGGGGTTTTAAAAATATGAGTTGAAATAGGCGGATAGTTTTCGATCCGGCAACAGGTGGCGTCCGGAAGGCGCCATCCAGCATTTGCCGTCGCGTTTGCGATAACGACCCACGAAGTGGGGAGTGGAGCACGGCTCTGCCGTGCGATAGCAACGCCACCCGTCCGCTCGGACGGGAAGGCGAGCGACGAAACGCAAATGCGATTCGTGGAGGCAGAGAAGCTGCCGAGATTCGTGTCGATTCGTGTTTCTTTTCTCTTCCGACCCACTTACCAGCAACAGTTTCCGGAAAAATACCTGCTAAATCTTCTCGTCACATCACACCAATTGAAAGTTTCTGCCTTCGGTGGTTCAGGAAGAAAGGTACAACACCGGCTGACGAACACCGAAAAAAAATATTTTTATTTTGCCATGATGTCCATCACAATCTTACCGTAGGCCGGTCTTGTGATGAGGACACCAATCAGGATACCCAGAATGCTGATGATGGCAAAGCCCTTCAGCGTCGAGAGGTCCATTACAATCAGCGGGAACATGGCGATGACCACCGTTGCTGCTGACGTCATGATGATGGCAAGCGCCCGCGTCAGACGCTTGAGGTACAGCGTCGGCGAGGGCACCTTTCCTTCATGCACCACCTCGTCGGTGATGATCACCAGCTGATCGATACCGGTTCCAAGCACCGCAATCAGTGCGGCGATTGCGGCGATGTCGAGCTGCTGGATGAAGACCGCGATACCGAGCAGGATAATGATTTCCGCCATGTTGGTTGCAATCATCGGCAGCACAATCTCGGCAACCCGGTAACGGAGATAGATCATGACGGCCACTGCGGCAAGGGCGGCAAGTCCTGCAATCAGACAGACGATCTTAAAGTAGTCGCCAAGCGCTGCGGAGGTCGACCCCGACCCCGCAATCTCCACCTGTACCGGCAGTGCACCGGCACGCAGATGAATTTCAAGTTCCTGCGCCCGCTGGTGTTCTTTCTCGCCCGATCCGGTTCCGGCATACAGACTGTTGACCGGATGGGTTGCAATCTGACTCGCAAGGTCGTTGGAGAGCGGGGCGCTGTACACCTCGGCACCGTCCAGATACATGTTCAGGTTGTGTGCCTGCGGGTTGGTGGTTGCACCGTACTGGATACAGGCCTGCTGCAGTGCTTTTGCACCGTCGTTGTTCAGGTTGAACCCGACGCCCCAGTTGTTGGAACCTGCCGGGTTCTGCGTCGGGTTCTGGACGGATGCCACCGAGTCGCCGTAGAGCACGTGGGCTGTTTCGTTGCCGGTCGTCACGATCCGGATCTCAAAGAGACCCTGCTTTCCGACGATCTCCTGAGCGGTCTGCATGTCAACGCCGGCCATTTCGACACGGACGTACTGTGCAACGCCGTTGGCATTGGTTAAGGTGTTGACTTTGACGTCGTTTGTTCCCAGGCTGTTGACTTTGGATTCCAGAATCCGTTTGACGGTCTCGGCAGTGGTCGTGCCCACACCGTTTTCGTAACTGATGAAGGTTGCACCGGCTGCGGCGGTTGCGGCGCGGAGTTCCTCTTCAGTTGCGTCTTTCTGGACTTCGAGATGGTACTGATCGATTGGAACAACGGTACAGTCAAGGGCTTCTCCCATTTTGGCCGCAACATCGTTTACGTCTGCTCCGGTACCGATGGTGACGACTTCTGCCTGGAACTCAAGCTGTATCCAGGACCCCCCGTCGAGGTCAAGACCGAACTGGAGGTTGGTCATGGCGTCGCCGCGGTCGCCCATCGGTACAAAGATTGCGGCAAGTGCGATGATTACGAGGACGATGACCAGCAGGACACGAAGGTCTTTGGCGGTGGCAAGCCATCCGGATGTTTTCTTTTCGCTCATGATTTTGCCCCCTTAATCTTTGGTTTATTGTTTGCGGGCTGTTTCTTTCCTTCCTCTTTTTCCATGTAGAGGCGGAGCACGCCGGCGTTAAATGCCCAGGTGAAGATCATATCACAGATAAGGCCGATGACGAGCACAGCGGCGATGTTGTAGAGGGTCGGGACCTGGCCGATGAGGGCAACGATCAGCATGGCGACGATTGCGGCGAGCGTTGTCGTGGTCATGATGAATCCGGTATGGAATGCGCCGGCCATTTTGTCGACAAGTTTTCCCTGACGTTTGAGTACTTTGCTGGTCAGAAGAATGTTGCTGTCGACCGAATATCCGATGAGCATGAGGAGTGCTGCGGTTGTCGCAAGCGAGAGTTCGATGCCGAGGACGTTCATGACGCCTGCGGTGATGGTGATGTCGGCGACTCCTGCGAAAACGACGGTGGCTGCCGGGATAAGTTTGCGGAATGCGACAAAGACGACGATTGCCATGCCGATGAAGGCGAAGAGGAGGGCAATCATTGCCTGAGA
Source organism: Methanocorpusculum sp. (assembly GCA_029986195.1). GTDB lineage: Archaea > Halobacteriota > Methanomicrobia > Methanomicrobiales > Methanocorpusculaceae > Methanocorpusculum. The sequence goes on from DALTYF010000193.1 coordinate 2,428, forward strand.
CTGGAGCGTTGCACCGAAGTTTGCGCCGATCTGGTCGATGCTTGCGTCAGGGTACTTGGCGAGTGTTTTTTCGTTGAACTCCATCATTTCTTCGTTGGACATAGGCCCGAATTTGATGTAGTATCCGGCGCTGCCGACTCCTTCGTCGATGGAGGTCAGGGGGTATCCTGCGTAGAATGCAGAAATCTGGTCTTTGGTATCGGTGGTGTGAATTGTGACCGCGGTACCTCCGGCAAAGTCGATGCCGGGGGTGACGGGCATGCCGGTATTCGCGAAGGTGAATACGACGATGGCCGCGGCAACAAGGAAGATCAGGAACGGGATGAGCATCATCCGCTTCGGATCATATTTGTTGATATCGTACCGGGGAAGTTCCATGGTTTATGTATATTGATTTTCAAAGGATATAATAAGTC
>DALTYF010000194.1 GCA_029986195.1 Methanocorpusculum sp.
CATGAAACATCCCGCCACCACTCGGCAACGGAACAGTCCTGTACCCTGCTCAACGAATCCTACTTCCGCAAATACATCCGCAGTGTCAATCTTTGACGTGCTGATCGGGTTCTTCTTTGTCGCGGCAATCACGATTGGTTTCATTCATGTTCCTCGGCTTCTCCGGTTACTCCGTCTTCTTCATGGGGCATGAAGCCCATCTTAGCCTTGACACGCTGATAACACAGGTGCTGTACATCGTCGGAACGCTGCCGTACGGAGCCTACGTATTTCTCGCCCTTGTCACCTTCATCTTCTTCGGTGCAGTCGTTGTCAGTATGGACGGTCGTGCCCGTGCAGTTGCCAAAGTTATCCGCGGAATCGGGAGCGAGTCCGGTCATGAACTCCCGTCCGAACACAAGCTCTACCAGATCATGCTTCTCGTCTTTTCGGGAGTCATCCTCGTCTCGCTTTTCATCAATGATCCCATGCTTATCATCCGGAGAATTGCCGCATTCTCCGCAATCGTCTTTGGTGTCTTCGGATTCATCGTCATCTATCTGGATCTGAAACTCCCGAAGTACGCACGGGGCAACCGGCTGTGGCTGATGATCATGGGGCTTGGCAGTATGATCTCGATTTACGTCGCACTCCTGCTGGAGTCTGCCTTTCTCACCTACGGTGTTCCGTTAATCGAGCGCATGATCGTGGTTGTGTTCGTGCTCTACATCTTCTCCAAGACCGAGCTGTTCCGCAAACTCATATCCCCGGCCGGGCCGATATTCTTGATAAGTTCTGGACCGTGATTCTGTTCGGTGCGGTCTCCATGTACGGTACCTTCCGCGGCATTCCGGTTGAAGGCGTCATCATCAACTTCCGCGATGTCGGCCCCATGATCGCCGGTCTCCTCGGAGGTCCGGTGATTGGAGGGGTTGCCGGTCTTCTTGGAGGTCTGCACCGGTTTGCGCAGGGCGGCGATACGGCGCTTCCCTGTTTTGTTGCGACCGTTGTTGCGGGAGTCATTGCCGGATATGCCATTTACCGCTGGAAAGGCAGAATCACCATGCTTCGCATGACCCTGCTTGCAATCGCGGTTGAGTGCCTGCATCTGCTGGTCATCTTCCCGCTGCTCTCGATTCCGACCGGTGTCATGACATCTGGTGCGGTGCTGAACATCATCTCGATTACCCTTCTGCCGATGTGCATGGTAAACATCGCGGGTCTTCTGATCTTCGCATACATTATGCGGCGGTGTGAGCTGCTGTTCGTCCCGGACGAGAAGTTCAGTCTGGAGAAGCTGAAGAGAGAGTTCCGGCAGCTGATCACGCCTCCGGAAGAGAAGACGGATGAAGAGGAGGAAGAGAAATATGTCAGGTGATCACGAGCATTCTCCCCGCACAAAATGGACAACACTGATCGATGCGCTGATCGTTGCCGCGGTCTGTGTGCTGTTTGTGGTGGGGATTCATCCGTTCGGAACCCAGCTTTCCGAACCGCTCCCGGAGGACAAGATAGTAATCGCGGCCATTCTTCCGATGGAAGGTTCTCTTGCAAACTTTGGTACCGGCTACAAGCAGGGAATGGATATGGCGGTGGCGGACATCAACACAGCCGGCGGCATTCGCGGTGTTCCGCTGGAGGTTGCGTACTTTGACGATAAAAGCGATCCCGCACTGTCCATTGAGGCGATGGAAACGGTTCGTGACTCCGGTATTCCGGTGGTGATCGGTGCAATCGGGAAGTGCAAACTCTCTTGCGATTGCGCCGTATGCCGGGACGTTTGATATTATGATGCTGTCGCCTGCGTCAACGACCGGGGCCCTGACTCTGTATCCGGCAGTGTACCGGACGGTTGCATCCGATGTGTATCAGGGCGGCGGCATGGCAAAGATCGTCGGCAGTATTGAGGATGTGAATTCGATTGTGGTGGTGTGCCTGAACAATCAGTACGGCATGAGTCTGATGCAGTCGTTTGAGCATGAGGCTGAGAACTATCTGATCAATGTTGATAATATTACCGTGCTTAAGATCGCGGACGATGAACCAATGGACGTGGAATGGGTCGTGGGAGAGATGGCGGAGGAAGATCCGGATGTGGTGATTTTAATCGTGTATCCGGAACAAGGGGTGGAGATCATGCGTTCCGCAGAGGCCGCGGGACTTACGCCGGTCTGGTTTGGTTCGGATACGATGACGTCAAGCGATGTGCCGGCACAGGTTGGTTCGTATGCGGAGGGGATGATCGGGTTTACGCAGGCGCACAAGCTGACGGTTCCTTCGTTTGCGAAGCGGTATTATCAGGAGTATAATGCGACGTCGATCAGTTTTCCGGTCTCCTACGGGTATGATGCGGTTATACTTCTTGCAGCCTGTATCGAGGACGGCGGTTATACGTATGCGGGTATCCGGAATTCACTGGATAATATCCGGCACGTGGGCATCTGCGGTCCGCGGGTGTTTGATGAGAACGGGGATGTGCAGCCTGCGTATGATCTGGTGATTCTTGAGGACGGTACGTGGCGGATGCTGAAGTGGAATGAGATCCTCACAAACGACTTATTATGATGTCGTTGATTTCGTCTGAATGATTACTGCCGGAATATGAACAGTCCCCAGCCCATGTACTCCCGTCCGTAGGCGAGGTATTCGTCCTGAATCTGTTCGAGGTAGGCGGCAAGTTCGTCGGTGGCCGGTTCGTTTTCGTGGAGGTCGATGTATTCGAGGGCACTGTTCCAGATGGATGATTCGTATGCGTCCCATTCGTCAGGGGAGGCGGTGATCATGCCGGACAGGGTGAAGCCGAGTTCGCGGGCGGTTACCGCGAGTTCGTAGGCGGTAGGG
>DALTYF010000195.1 GCA_029986195.1 Methanocorpusculum sp.
CAGCATCTACGCCTGTGGAACACCGGAGGAGGTTCTGACGGAGGATGCGGTCCGGGATGTCTACGGCGTCCGTGCAGAGATTGTGGAGAACTCCCACGGCAGGTTTATTCTCTCGTATGCGCCTTCCGATGTGTGAGAAGATTTGGTCTTCGTAACACTGAAATAGCGTGTCATACCACTACTACGATAAAGAGTGTGTATGATGAAACAATCTGTTCTTCTCCTTCTCTGCCTCGCCGCTGTGGCCGCGGTTCTCTGTTCGGCAGGCTGTGTAACAACCGTCTCTCCCGCGGGTGCGGTGGTGGTCACCCAGACAAACGGTGAGGTATTCACGCTTGACCATCCGGCGGAACGGATTGTTCTGATAAACTCAAACGCGGCGGAGATGCTGTATGTCATGGGCGCCGCCGATAAGGTGGTCGGAGTGTCGCAGTCGATTGCGGATCATGCCGAGCTTGGCCCGCTCTTTGCGCATGCGGTGAGCGTAGGCAAATGGGATGTTCCCGATATCGAGACTATCGGTTCCCTGTCACCGGATGTGGTGATTGCATTCTCCACCTCAAAACCGTTGAACGCTGATGCCATTGCGGCGGCCGGAATTCCGATCTGCTACATCGACTGCTACAAGCCGACCGCGATTGCGGCGGATGTTGCGGCACTCGGCGTCCTCACCGGCAACTCCGGAAAGGCGGAGGAGTTTATTTCCTTCTACACAGGAGTACTGGATGCTGCAGCAAATGCAACAGCAGGCATTTCGTTCTCTCCGTCGGTGTACTGCGAGGGATACACGGACTACTCCGGTCAGGCGAAGGGATCCGGCATGGATCTGCTGATTGCGCGTGCCGGCGGTAGAAATGTGCTCACGCAGGAGATGGGCGCAACTTCCCCGAAGGTCTCGCCCGAGTGGCTGGTTGCAGAGAATCCCGATGTGCTGATCAAGGTGCTTTCGGTGAAGAGTATGGAGAACGCCGCGGATCAGTATGCCGCATTTATCGGAAGGACAGGGTTTGCCAATCTGGATGCGGTTTTCGAGAACCGGACGTACATGATCCGTAACGACATTGCCTACGGCCCCCGGACGTTTGCCGGGGCGGTGGCAAAGATGCTGCATCCCGAGGCAGCGGCAAGTCTGAGTGTCCGGGTCGTGCTGGATGAGTACAATACGCGGTTCGGTCTGAATGTGTCTGCCGGAGAGGTTGTCTATCCGGCATTTGCATAATTTTTTGCAGGAGAATGTACGCCACGCACCCGCATGCATTCCCGGGAAAAAAACGCGACATCATTGCCTGACACCCCTGGATCCCTGGTTGGTCACAAACAGAAAATACTAATATACAAACGATAATCGGCATTCCAAACTATTTTTGGCACTATCCCTACCCTTAACAGACCTCACGCAAAACATACTATCACCGCAGAACAGCCGGTACAAAACACTCTCAGGAAATCCGGCAGACACTCTGCCCCAGACAGAACCATGTATCCTCCAAAAAACTCCCCGATTCTCCCACACAATCCCCATACGCGCAGCACCGGACAAATACGCAGATCAGAACATCCCGGGACCGCAGAGCGCCTGCGCCCGATGCGAACCATCCCCCTCGCCATACTTCTCCTCTTCTGCATCGCACTCGCAGGAAATGCATCTGCAGACACCCTGACCGCAGACACATTCGGTGAATTCCACACCGCCATTTCCACGGCACCAACAAACGGCAGCGTCCGCACCATTCTAATCACGCAGGACATCCCCGTCGGAGCAAACACCTCCGACATCTTCACCATTGCTGCAAAACAGAATATCACCCTCACAACCGACGCCGGCCCGCACAAAATCTAAATCTACCGGACCGGCGTTCCCGCCAGTAACAAATCGATGATATACCTCAACAACGGCGGCACCTTCACCATGGATGGCGGCATCATCACCGCAAACCATGCAGACAACTACGGCGGAGGCGGCGTACATAACGACCGCAGCACCTTCATCATGTCAGGCGGAACCAGCACCGAAAACAGCGCACGCTACTACGGCGGCGGAGTCTATAACGCGGGCACCTTCACCATGACCGGCGGAACCATCAGCGAGAACACGGCAAATTACGGCGGAGGCGTGTATAACCTCAGTAATGCTGCAATCTCCGGAGGCATCATCACCAACAATAGTGCAGCAACGGAGGGCAGCGAAGTCTGTTACCTGTTCGGCACATTCAATCTCTCCGGTGACGCACAGATCGGCCCGTACACCACCATTCTCTTCGGCGGAAACGAGAACTGTATCACCGTCCCGTCCGCATTTACCCGGAAACGTCGCAAACATCACTCCCTTCCGCCCCCACAAAACCATATCCAAAATAGAGGATCTCTATATAAATGAAACAGACATTCATCCCCCCATCCCTCTTGATCTCGCCACCTTCACCAAAACCAAAATAGTACAACTTACTCAGGATGCAACCGCCGCATACCTCAACAACTTCAGGCTCTCCCCCTCCCTTCCCGCCTTCGCTCTCGCCTATCAGGATGGCTCCTCCGACATAGCACTCGTAATAGCCCGGGGATACAACCTCACCGTAACCGGCGGAACCGGCAGCGGCAGCTATGCATCGGGAACAAACGTATCCGTCAGCGCCATCGTTCCGACGGGACAAACATTTGAAAACTGGACCGCAAACGTCAGCAGCGGTACCTTTGAAAACCCGGACAGCAAGGACACCACATACACCACGCCGACAGAAGACGTAGAAATCACTGCCCGTTTCAAAATCGCCTCACCCCCCGTACCAACAGC
>DALTYF010000196.1 GCA_029986195.1 Methanocorpusculum sp.
ATACAGAAAAAAATCGTAAACTCATGAAACATTCAGTCATCAGCAGCACACACGCACCTTCGCCTGGAAATCTGCCGAAACCGGTTTTTTTCCCGCTGACGAAACAGGTACGTGATGAACGGGCAGCTCATCTCATATCGCCCGCTCATCACTCACCTACTATCTTATGATAAAAACCTCCAAAATCTTTTCATGGCACCATCCATATATCACATCGCAGGAATGGATAAAACATAGGCAGTACTTGCACACACCGCCGCGAAACCAATTCTTAATACTCCCTGCCTCCAAACGTTGAACCATGTCATTACACGTAAACGACACCATCCCCGGCATCTGTCTCCCCGATACAGCCGGCAACGAAATCTGCCTCCCGGACGCATCCACAGACCTCACCGTACTCTACTTCTACCCAAAAGACAACACCTCCGGCTGCACACTCGAAGCAAAAGAATTCTCCGAACTCCTGCCCCGGTTCACCGAACTTGGCGTAAAAGTGTACGGCATCAGTCAGGACAGCAGAAAAAGCCACGAAAAATTCATCCTGAAACAGGAACTTACCGTCCCGCTCCTCTCCGACCTCGACCACATCGCAATCAAAGGACTTGGCGTATGGATCCAGAAAAAACTCTACGGACGTGAATACATGGGCGTTGACCGGAGCACATTCATCATCGACGACTCAGGAAAGGAAAAATCCTCGCCGCATGGAACAAAGTCAAAGCCAGAGGCCATGCAGCAGTCGTCCTCCAGAAAGTACAGGAACTGAGATAACCCCTCAGTTCAGCATCCAGATCGTTGCCGTCAGAACCGTGGCAAACGTCATCCAGGCAAGATACGGTATCAGAAGATACGCACCTACCGGCCGTATCCGGTAAAACAGATACATCGTCGCGCATATCGCAACCCACAACACCACAATCTCAACCGCCGCAGCCCCGATCATCTCCCAGCCGAAGAACAGATACGACCAGAGAACATTCAGAACAAGCTGTACAAGAAACACACCCGCAGCAACCCGGACATCACGGCGATCCGCCCCCTGGGCAAGAACAAACGCAAACGCAATACCCATCAGCAGATACAGCACTGTCCAAGACCGGACCGAACAGATAATCCGGCGGCTGCCACTCCGGCTTAATCAGCTCCGTCATAAACCACGAACCCGTACCCGTACCCGTCACCAGTGAACCAAGGCCGGCAGCAAAAAAACAAAGAACAACCGTCCCGACCAGTAAGAGAAGAGACGGCATCCGATATACAGTTGTCATATGTATCCCCTTCGCACGCAACAGATAAAAATCCGGAGATGATACCAAAAAAGAGGAACAGTGTCTTCAGTGGATCTCAGAACATTATGGACAACGCCGCTCTTCTTTTAAAAACATCGCAATCTCATCAAGCATTGCACCGGGACGCGCAATCTTTCCTGCGGCCAGATCGACCACTGTACTCGGCGTCCCCGGAAGCTTCCCGCCGTCAATCAGAAAATCATGCGGAACATTCACCTGATCCGACGTCACCGGCGACACCTCCCCGGAAATATTCGCAGACGTCGAAGTAATCGGACTGTCAAGCTCCGCAATAATCGCCCGGGCAACCGCATGATCCGGATACCGGATCCCAATCGTACCCGTCCCCCCCGACAGATCAGACGGAAGGCAGCTCTTCACCGGCAGCACCACCGTCACCGGCCCCGGCAAAAACTTCCGGATAAACCGCTCGGCAAACTCATCCACATAGGCAACCCCGTAGATCATCTCAATATCCGAAACAGCAACAGAGATAGGTTTCCCCATCGGCCGCTGCTTGGCCTCATACACCTTATAGACGGCAATCTCCGACAATGCATCCGCCCCGAGCCCATAAATAGTCTCGGTCGGATACACCACCAGCCCGTCACGGGAAAGAACCCGGACCGCTTTCTCAATCACTGCTTCCAGCGCAGGCGTCAGCTCTGCACGTTCATAGCTGTAGGGACTACAGCACGGACTCTCGGACTTTATCGGTTGTGTCATGATAAAATTCCCGCAATTAAAACTCTCTGCCCCGCACACGATTGAGATCAAAGACCCCGATGGAACTGATATGCATCACCGCCATCACGCCCGCCTGAATCGGATCGGTGACCACCAGATCCGCCGCAGCAGACGCACTGCCCACCATTTTCAGACAGATAACCGGAATACCCTCGGCCTGCACCGCGCGGATAGCCTTTGTTATCTCCCCTCCCATGATCGAACCGGCAAGTACCAGAATCGACGCACGCGGCAGACGTGCGACCGCCTCAACTGCCGATGCAAGGTTCGACTCGCCCACCAGCGGAATCGTATCCACCGAGATTCTCTCGCCCCTGATATTGTGACGATCAGCCTCATTGACCGCACCCATGGCTACCTGCGCCACCTGCGCACCGCCGCCCATCACGATCACGCGCTTGCCGAAGATGGTACGAAACGTCTCCTGCAACTTCACCTCCCGGATCCCGGGAATCAGCCGGAGGGCGGCTACCAGCTCCTGTACCCGGTCGCATGCCTCAATCTCAAGATCAACCCATGAATAGCCGGAATCCGGACCACGGGTAACCGTCTCCTGCTGGGTCACCAAGATGTTTGCATCATGCTCTGCACAAACAGAACCGATGTCCCGCAGGATTCCCACCTGATTCTCCGCAATGAGACTAATTGCATAATTATGACCGTCATCCATAAAAATGAGTGCGATAACCGGGGATCGAACCCGGATTAGAGGCTTGGGAAGCCCCTGTCATG
>DALTYF010000197.1 GCA_029986195.1 Methanocorpusculum sp.
AATACTCATCCAATGGCGGTTTTTGTGCGCCATGTTGGTTGGTTTAACCTAGACATCTCCATAGTTTATGCGGTCTTTGATCCTGTTAGTGGCTCCTATACGCCTCTCCAAATTCAGCCAAAAGACTTCGGTGATTCCCATTGTGCAAACCACTATTACATGGCCTTCCTCCCGCCAAGTGCCCGCAACATTCAGATTTACGCTCATGCCGTGCTAGGAAAAACAAGAACTGTCGTGTTGCCAAATGGACATGGGATGCATCTGCTGCAGATAGGAGGAGTAACCTGGGATATATCAGCCACTTCCGTATCTCCCGGTACTCTGTGGGGAACACGAAACGATGCTCCGTTCACTTCCAAAAATGAGTGGTTTAAGAGCTCAAACTTTAATCCGGAAGGATTTAAGGTGTGGACTGACAGTAGTTGATTAACAAATATGAGATTCATACTGTGGTATCACAGCGGTTGAAAATTTCTGCCTGTTCTGTATTTTCCTGCGAAGCGGCGAGCACGGCTCTGCCGTGCGAATCGTGGGTATCAGGACTTTATGGACAACGCCGCCCCATCCGAAATCCTCATAACCCCCCGCAGTGAACTATAGTACCATTATGGATATCAGCGAAGGTCTCCCGAAGCTTACCCGCGGCGGGAAGAGAGGAGAACGGACCTTCGTCGCCTCGAACGCGACGATTGCAGGGGACGTCACACTTGGGAACGACGTCACCGTTCTGTTCGGTGCCGTCCTCCGGGCGGATATGGCACCTATAACGATTGGCAGCCGCTCCAACGTCCAGGACAACGCAGTCATTCACGAAAGCATCGGCCACCCGGTCACCATCGGCGAAAACGTCTCCATCGGTCACGGAGCAATCATTCACGGTTGTACCATTGAAAATGACTGCCTCATCGGTATGGGTGCCATCATCCTGAACGGTGCAGTAATCGGTCGCGGTTCCCTCATCGCTGCCGGAGCACTCGTCTCCGAACGAAAAGTCATCCCGGAAAACTCACTCGTCATGGGAGTTCCCGGCAAAGTCATCCGCGAACTCATCCCCGAAGAGGCCGCAGGCAACCGGAAAAACGCCGACACCTACGTAAACGTCGGCAGGAGATACCAGAATGAGTGGACGTGACGTTGTTGTAATCGGCGCCGGCGTTGCCGGAATCCAGGCCGCAATGGACATTGCAAACCACAACATCCACGTCTGGCTCATCGAACGCGAACCAACCATCGGCGGCCACATGGGAATGCTCGACAAAACCTTCCCCACCAACGACTGCTCCATGTGTATCCTCTCCCCGAAAATGGCCGAGGTCGGCAGACACCCGAACATCACCCTCCTCACCCTCGCCGAAGTGGACACGATCGAAGGCACCGCAGGAAACTTCACCGTCACCGTCACCAAATATCCCCGCTACATCCGCGAAGCTGACTGCACCGGATGCGGCGACTGTGTAAACATCTGCCCCGTTGAAGTCTACAATAAATTCGACGCAGGAATCGGCGTCCGGAAAGCCATCTACAAACCGCACGCACAGGTAGTCCCAAACCTCGTGGTCAAAGACAACCTGCACTGCATCGAATGCGGACTCTGTTACGACATCTGCGGCAAAAACGCAGTTTTGCATATTGACGAAGATCGCGTACAGACCCTGACCATTCCGGCAGCCGCAGTCGTGATTGCCACCGGCTACACCCTCTTTGACGCACAGAAGAAAGGCCAGTTCGGCTACCTGCGCTACCCGGACGTCATCACCAGCATCGAGTTTGAACGCATGATCAACGCCGGAGGTCCCACCTTTGGCGAAGTGCGGCGGCTCTCAAACGGCGAAACACCCAAATCGGTCGTGTTTGTGCAGTGCGTCGGCAGCCGGGACATCTCCGCCGGAAGAAACCTCTGCTCCTGCGTCTGCTGCATGTATGCCCTCAAAAACTCCCTGCTGATCAAGGAACATTATCCGGACACCGAGGTCACCATATTATACAACGATCTCCGTGCCTACGGAAAAGGTTACGAAGAGTACGCAGAACGGGCAAAACAGATGGGTGTCAACATCATCCGGGCATTCCCCGGCGAAGTGCAGCAGGCAAAGAACAACCTTGTTCTTCCCCTCGAAGACACCGAGACCGGCGAGTTCAAAAATCTTGAAGCCGACCTCGTCGTTCTCTCGGTCGGCATGGAACCCGAACCGGACACCGTCCGGCTCGCAAAATCCCTCGGCCTGCCGCTGGACGCACACAACTTCCTCTCCTCCGCCGACATGAAACTCGACCCCGCAGGAACCATCAGGCTGGGCATCTACATCGCAGGCGCCGCTGTTGCGCCGAAGGACATCCCCGACTCCGTCATCTCCGGCGGGGCTGCGGCCATGAAAGCGACCATCGACTCTTACACCTCCGAGGCACAACAGTGACGGATGAAACAAAAACCATCTGGTGGAACGACGAAAACAACTCGATCATGCTGATCGACCAGACGAAACTTCCGGTCGAATTATCGGTGATTGAAGTAACAACCGTCGAGCGACTGGCGGATGCCATCCGCCGCCTTGAGGTTCGCGGAGCGCCCGCTCTTGGCGTTGCCGGAGCGTTCGGCGTGGCGCTGTCTGCGGTGTCCTGCACTGCAGACGCGGAGTTCGCCGAGACCGTTGCGGAGGATGCCGTGCTGCTCAAAAGCACCCGCCCGACCGCGGTCAATCTTGCGTGGGGCGTCAACAAAGTTCTCCGGGCAATGGAGAACCTGCCGCC
>DALTYF010000006.1 GCA_029986195.1 Methanocorpusculum sp.
GCTTTGCCTTTGCCTTTGCACCCATCATGGACTTCTTGGATCTGCGGATCCGGCGGCGAACGCGCGGGTCTGCAATCTTTGGTCCACTGCGGCCCTGCTGCGGAGCGTTTGCCATGCGGCTCTCGATCTTCGTAACAATGCTTGCTCTCTTGAATCTCTGGTTCGGTCCTGGTTTCTTGACTTCTCCCTCTTTCTGGGGAACGAGTCTGATCTGACCGTTGACACCTTTGACCTGGTGCCAGTTGATACTACCTGTCTTACCCATATTGAACTCCTTATCTTGTTCGTGCCCTATTCACTTAAACATATCTCAATGACGGCGGTCTGACTGCATATCTCAGTATGCCAAAGAATCTGAACGGATCAGACGATCCGTCCAAGTTCCTCGTCCAGAACCTCGGAAACCACCTTACCGTCGATCCGGCCGCGGACTTCCTTCATCACCACGCCCATGACCGGGCCGAGCGCTGCTTTCCCGCGTGATTTGATGAAATCAACGCGTTCCGAAACGATCGTGCGGACCAGTTCCTGCAGCTCCTCGCGGGAAAATGCAGGCGCGACCGTTGCAATCGCCTCATCCAGTGTCATCCCGCGCGCGCATGCCGACAAAATCTCCGATACAGCTTCTTTTGCCGCATGACCGGCCTCAACTGCCTTCATCACCGCAATCACGGAGTCGTCGGGGATCGCATCCGGAGAAATACCCGCACGGCCCAGTTCCTTTAAGGATGCAAGAATCGTGCGTGCTGCAAACACCGGGCGGATACCCTCGGAAACCGCCCGCTCAAACAGCGGCAGCTTCTCGGAGAACACCATCTGATGCGCCATACCGGCATCAAGACCGTACGCGGAGATAAACCGCTCCGCTTTGTCGGTCAGAAGCTCCGGCGTTGCAATGCTTTCCCAGTACTCCCGGCTGACCGGAACGGGCAGAATATCCGTCTCCGGATACATCCGTGCAGCCCCCGGCAGCGGGCGCATGTAGGCGGTTGATCCTCCCTCAAGCATCTTGCGTGTCTCTTCAGGCACCCCTTCCATCGCCATCTTCGCGCGGCGGATAATCATCTGCATTGCGCACCGGGACTTCTGTTCGGTTGCCGCGACAATGATCACCCCATCCTGCTCGCCCGCATCAAGGCTCTCTTTCAGAACAGCAACCTCCTCGGCCGTCACCCCGTAGGCAGGCAGTTCGTCGGTGTGGAACAGACCGCCGACCCCGCACTTCTTTGCGTAATCCGGCATCTCGGACCCGAGTCTTCTGCCCGGCTGAATCTCCATCCCGACAAGTCCCGCAAAGCCGTGCAGAACGGTTCCGAGAATTACCTTCGCCTTCTTCAGCACCTGTGACTGGGTCTTTGCAAAGACCGATGTCACATCGTACACCTCGCCGTTCACCAGCGCATTGCGCGCAGCCAGTTCATCCTTGATTGCAAGCAGCGACAGCTGGCGCTGTACCTCGCGGCGGACAACCTCGGCGATCAGATCCAACTCCTGCACACCCTTGATCTCCACCCGCGCACCATCACGGATGGACACATTCACATCCTGACGGATCGTACCGAGGCCCCGTTTCACCCGTCCTGTGGAGCGCAGCGTCATGCCGATGTACTGGGCAACGTCATGCACCTGTTCGGGAGTACGCATGCACGGCGCGGTGGTAATCTCGATCAGCGGAATACCCAGCCGGTCCACCGAGAACACCTGATCGGTAACGCGCTGGCAGGCATCCTCCTCAACTGCGACCGTCTCAATCCGGCAGGTCTGATCAATTGCACCGTTCAGCGCAACAAGTGCTGTCCGCTGGAATCCGCTCGTGGCAGAACCGTCCACGATCATTTTGCGCATCGTGTGAATCTGCGGCAGGGGCGTCATGTCAAACATCTTTGCAATCGTCAGCACCAGATCCAGCGCATCGGGATTCAGCGGTGCGGGCGGCTGTTCGTCGATCTCCACAAGGCCGGTCGTGTCATAGGTATAGTACGTAAACAGCCGCGCCGAAAGCATTTCCTCCTTTGCCGCGCGGTCAACATCCCCCATCTCGGACGTTGCAACACGGAGGAACCGTTTCACCTCGCCCGTATGTTCGGCCGAATCGCGGATAATCGTCGGCGTGTGGGAGAACAGTTTCTCTTTTGTGTTGAGCTGCTGGTGAATCTCGATTCCTGCCTTTAACCCAAGGGCTTCGTAGTCGAAATCGGTCATTTACGTCTCCCTCCCGAGATCATAGTCAAGTTCCCCTTTCAGATTCGTCTGCATCATCCGCACCGCATCCTCGCGGCGGGTGGTATTGCCGAGAACCCACATCAGTTTTACGAGCGCCACCTCGGGCAGCATACTTCCGCCCTCAACAACACCTGCGGCAAGCAGATCGCGCCCGGTCTCATACACGCGGTCGCAGACGCCGCCTGCCTGGCACTGCGAGGTCATCATCACCAGCGTTCCTGCGGCGGTAAGTGCTGCAATCTTTGCGATACAGTCCGTTCCCACATGGCCGAGACCGGTTCCCGCAATCACGAGACCCGCATACCCGGAGAACGCATCAAACACTGCGGGGTCCATGCCCGGATAATACTGAAGGAGACCGCAGCGGGATTCAAGCCGGTCAAGCAGCCGGAGTTCCCGGGTCCCGCGCCGGACGGCATCCTTCCCGAGTGTTACCGCACCGTCCGGATATGAAACCATTCCTACCGGTGTTCTTCCGATGCTCTGGAACGCATCGCGGCGCGATGTGTGGTTCTTGCGCACACGGGTTGCCCGGTGCAGTGCACACTCCACGTCATCGGAGGTTGCATGCATACAGACAACAACCTCACCAAGGTCCGACACCCCGGCCTTTGCCGAACAGATCGCATTCATGGCATTGTCACTGCTCGGGCGGTCGGCAGACCGCTGGGCGCCGACGAAGATCACCGGTACCGGCGTGGTAAGCATAAACGAAACCGCCGCAGCACTGTAGAGCATCGTATCGGTTCCGTGCGTCACAATTACTCCTGCAGCGCCTGCGGCAATTTCGTCGCGCACTGCGCGGGCAAGTTCCTGCCACATGGCGGGGTTCATGTTCTCCGACAGAACGTTGAACGGTTGGGCGGTGTGGTAGCGTGCAATTCCTGCAAGTTCGGGGATGGAGCGGATGATGTCTTCTGCGGTGAATTTGGAAGAGACTGCTCCCGTCCGGTAGTCAACCGTACTTGCAATCGTGCCGCCGGTTGAGATGATCGAAAGCAGCGGCAGGTTTGCATCCTGTTTCAGCGGCTCTGCCGCTGCGTGATGCGGCTGTGCTGCCGAACGTTCCGGTGCCGGGGTGCAGAACGCCTCGGGCACACAGATGTTGTAGCCGCTCGAGAGTTTCACCACGGCATTGCCGTCTGAGCCGGAGATATAAATGCCGTGCAGGTCAAGACCTGCAAACGTCACGTGTACGGGATCGCTGTTGGAAAATGTCATGCCGTTAACCTCATGTAGTCTGTTTTGATGGAGTCATCTGCGCGGGCAAGCGCAGAGCGCAGAGTCTCTGCACGTTCCTCGTCGTGTACGAGCTGGGCGCCTGCGGCGTCCGCCGCTGCTGCCATCATGGCAGGGCTTGGTGCGCCCGCACTCTGTTTCGCTGCAACCATCTCGGACGGTGACAGCGCGCGGTCAATATGCTCCTGAGTAAGTCCCAGTTGTTTCAGGGACCTGCCGTAAATCTCGGTGCCTGCCGCTTCGACAATAGCAAGCGATAGTCCGCCGAGTTTTACGGCACGACCGACGATGTTGTGGGCTGTCCGGAAGGGCATTCCGAACTCCCGCACCAGGAGGTCCGCAAGCTCGGTCGCCGTTGCGTTGCCGCGATCGGACTCCTCTGCCATTCTTTCGGTGTTGAAGGATGCGGTCCGGATCATTTCTGCAAGAATCGGCAGGCTCGCCTCGGCGGCATCAAGGCTCCGCCACAGGTGCGGTGTTAAGTCCTGCATGTCGCGGTTGTAGCTCATCGGAAGTCCTTTCATCAGGGTGATGCCTGCCATCAGCTCCCCGGATGCAACGCCGGATTTGCCCCGCATAATCTCTGCGGTATCGGGATTTTTCTTCTGGGGCATGATGGAACTGGTGGAACAGTAGGCATCGTCCAGTTCCACGAACCGGATGAAAGCACTGCTCCAGAGCACCAGTTCCTCGCACAGGCGGCTGACGTTTGTCATCAGAATCGATATCGCTGCAAGCACCTCAAGCATAAAGTCGCGGGATGCAACACCGTCCATTGAGTTGGTCATGGCCGCGGTAAATCCGAGGTATGCAGCGGTAGCTTCGCGGTCAAGGGCAAAACCGGTCCCTGCAAATGCGGCGGAACCGAGCGGTGACACATTCAGGCGGACGTACGCGTCAAGCAGCCGTCCCGCGTCGCGGGCAAACACTGATTCATATGCGAGCAGGTAGTGGGCAAGTGTCGTCGGCTGTGCATGCTGAAAGTGTGTAAAACCCGGCATGATGCTATGGGTGTGCTGTGCCGCCTGGTCAAGTAAGGCGCGGCGCAGTGCGGCGATGCCGTCAAGAATTTCCAGAACGTCAAGACGTGTCTGCATCCGCAGACACGTCGCAACCTCATCGTTGCGGCTGCGGCCGAGATGCATTCTCCCGCCGATGTCCGCACCGCAGTCTGCGATCAGCTGTGCCTCAATGCCTGCATGAATGTCCTCGTGGGCCGGATCGAACACCGCTTCCGGGAGTCCTTCATTCATATACCGGTGAAGGTGTGAAAGCAGTACCTTTGCAGATGCCGGATCGATCAGGTTCTGTTTTGCAAGCATCAGGATATGTGCCATGTCCACGCGGAGATCGCAGTAGGCAATGCGCCGGTCTGCCGCTGCCGAGGAGAGATACTCTGCAACCGCACTGCTCCGGTCGCCACCGAGCCGGCCTTTGCGGATCTGATCAGTTCCGGTCATGGTCACACCCGCAGTCGCAAGTCCTTCCCTCTTCGGTATCACAGTCGCAGTCACACGCATGGGCATGCTCTTCCGCCTCACCCGCTTTTAGCCGGTCGGCGATCCATTCCTGATCAACTGCTGCGCATTCCGTGACGGGTGCATCCCAGATGGGTTCGCCGGTCACCACACAGGTCTGGTAAAGCGCGTACGGCAGCTCGACAACGCCCAGATATTTGTTGTCCCGAAACGCTGCAAGAAAGATTTTTTTGCCTTCCGCATCCTCGTCCACCTTGGTGAACAGCAGAACGTCCGGCACCTGATCCGGATTGTCTCCGTGCAGTTTGGTGAGCGTCAGCATCTTGAACAGTTCCATCACCCGATCGTCAAGACCTGCCTCAAAGATGAAGATCTTTTCCTTTAAGGAGTTCAGATCCGAAACAAGCCGCATCGGTCTTTCCCGGTACACGACCTGATCCGCCATATCACCGTCAATACCCACCTCACGGTCAGGACAGTCCGGTTCCAGATAGATCAGAAATCCTCCCTGCGTCTCTTTGTCTTCATAGACGAACGGGTATCCGGCAAAACCGGTGTAACCGCACTTCTCGCAGGTGAACAGGAACAATTCACCGGAGAGAACCTTTTCGCGCATCTCCGGATCGGTTGTTACGTTCACGGACGGGCAGATGGTAATCTTCTGTTCATGATCGCAGTCGGGACAGATAACCACATCTTCGTCGGTGATCATGTCTGCTCCTTCTTTGCGGCAGACTGCACCCAGAGTTTGTCAACAACGGTGTAGCCCTCAACCGTCCGCTCCCAGATGCCGTGCATCAGCATCTTGATCTTTTCATAGGTATCGAACGGAATTTTGATCGGTTCAAGATACTCTGTGCCCTTTCTCGGAACAAAGATGAGAGAGCGGCCTTCGCAGCCGAACATGTCCTGCGCATAGTACAGGGCATCAGGCATTTTTTCCTCGTGGCGGGCATCCATCTCCCGCAGAATGGAGTCCTTGACGGTCTCGACGATCCGGTCGTCCAGAAGGTCACGGAAGATGAAGATCTTTTCGCGGAGATCGTCTGCGTTGTGGACCAGCCGCAGACGCATCTCGGGAAGCAGGTGGGCGGGCAGGACATTCGGGAGTTTTGCTTCGCGGTCGCTGCTGTCGGGTGCAAAAAAGACCGAGAACTTCTTGTCAAGGTCATGATAGAGCATCGGATACTCAACAACTCCGGAAAATCCGCACTCCTCGCAGGTCAGAGTGGTAAGGGTTCCTTCGAGATATTTTTCCGCAAGACCCGGGTCTGATGAGGCGTTGATGCTCGGGTACATTGGTGAAGTTCTGTTTTTCCCCGCATTTCGGGCAGGTTATGATTTTTACTACTGGTTTCATGGTATTATTCCTTTCTTCCGGAAGGACCCCGGTGGTGATGGGCAAACTCGCTGGTTTTGATGATATCGCCGGTAAAGACCGGACCGTCACGGCAGACGCGGAGGCCTTCGTGGTCCATGCAGCAGGAGCCGCAGACGCCGACGCCGCATTTCATGTACCGGTGCAGGGAAAACTGTCCCCGTGCCTCAATGCCTTTGGCAGCGAGCCGGTCAAGGATTCCTTTCATCATCATCTCAGGACCGCAGACGCAGATGGTATCATATTCTGTTGCGTCAAGCTGATCGAGAATGCCGGTGACAAATCCGTGATACCCGCGGGTTCCGTCATCGGTTGCAATCTTCAGATCGGTTACGTTTGCAAGTTCATCCGCAAATACCAGCTCTTCTGCGGTGCGTGCCCCGAGGATGAAGGTGTCAACCTCGCCGCCTGCGGCGAGGGTGAACAATGGCGTGACCCCGATACCGCCGCCGATGGCAAGGACTTTCCCGGTCGGGAAGAATCCGTTGCCGAACGGTCCCCGGATGCCGATTTTGTCACCTTCTTTGAGGGTGAAGAGGGCTGCGGTTGCGTCACCGGCTTTCATGACGGTGATGGCGTTTGCAGCGGAGAAGGCCATCGGGATTTCGTCAACGCCCGGTACCCAGACCATGCAGAACTGACCGGGATGGAAGTTGAAGAGTTCGTCGAAGACGAAGGTTTTGATGGTCGGTGTTTCGTCGATTACTTTGGTGATGGTGACCACCGCCGGCATGTGTTCTTCAGTCATGGGCACACCCCACTATTTCTCCGGCGGCTATTCCGTTCGCATCATACAGATCCTCGGCGATGTCGGAGAAGACGTTGATGTTGTCATAGACCGCGCTGCCGATTTCAACGGCCGCAGCACCCGCCATCATCATCTCAAGGACGTTGTCGGCGGTGGAGACACCGCCGCAGCCGATAATGGGGATGGTACATGCTTCATAGAGGTCATACACTGCACGCACCGCAATCGGGAATACGGCTGTTCCCGAAAGACCGCCGAACTTGTTTCCGAGAACCGGGCGGCGCATGCCGGTTGAGATGCGCATTGCCTTTACGGTGTTGATGGCGACGACCGCGTCTGCTCCTCCCTCTTCTGCTGCTCTGCCGATTACGCCGATGTCGGCGACGTTCGGGGTGAGTTTGACCCAGACCGGTTTACCAAAGGCCTTGACTGCTTCGGTACATTCCCGCACGACACGCGGGTTTGCGCCGATCGCAGCGCCGTATCCTTCGGCGTGCGGACAGGAGAGGTTGAGTTCAAACGCGGGGGCGTCCGGGAACCAGGCGGCAACTTTAGCGAACTCCGCCGGAGTTCCGCCAAAGATGCTGACAACTACCGGTTCTTTTGCGGCAAGAAGCGGGGCAATTTCTCCGGTGAACTCCTGCGAGGGGTTTGGCAGACCCATTGCATTGAGGATGCCTCCTGCGACCGGAATAAGCGACGGACCGTGATGGCCGTCTTTGGGTTCCGGGCCAATCGACTTGGTGACAACTCCGCCTGCCCCGAGGCGAAGCATTCGTGACAGCGATGCGGCGGTGGTCCCGAGTACTCCTGCGGCGAGGAGCATATGGTTGTTGAGGGAGACGCCGCCGATCGTTTCTGTCGGTGTCTGCAGCTTGATCATATCTGTGTTATTGTATGTAGTCCGCCCCGCATTAATCCTAACGAGGTGATGGGCTTTGTTCCAGATGTCCCGGCTTGTTTATTAATGTCCGGCATGGTGCAAATTTGATTGTTCGGGCTGTGATCACACGAAATAATTTAGCAGATATTTCTGAATGGGACTTTGTCAGTACACGGAAGTCCGGGAAATGGATGCGGAGATCCGGGGTAAAGCCCTGCCGGCTTTACCGTACAGCTGCACGAATACTTTTTTCCACAAAATCGAGAATCGTTTCCGCATCGCGGTCCGCGTCCACCAGCACGAACCGCGCCGGATCCTCCGCTGCACGGGCAAGATAGTTCTTCTGCACACTCTCTAAAAACTCCTGCCGTTCAAAGTGTTCCTGCTCGCACCGTCCGGCAAGCCGCGACATTGCCACCGCCACCGGCAGGACAAGAAGAATCGTCATGTCGGGCCGGACGGACCAGCCTGCATGCACCGCCTCCAGCCATCCGTGCGGGTCCGGGTGGACACCGGCAAGCGATACCTCCTGATAGGCAAACCGTGAATCCGAGTACCGGTCGGAGATGACGATACGGCCATCGGCCAGAGCCGGTCGGACAACTTCGGCGAGATGCACCGCATGGTCGGCGACGAACAGCGCGGCCTCAACCATCGGATCACCGTCTGCGGCAATGGCGCGCCGGACGGCGTCGCCAAGGTACGGACTTCCCGGTTCGCGGGTGAAGAGGGGATGAAGATCCGCGAGGCGGCTTTTCAGTCCTTCATAGAGGGTCGACTTGCCGGAACCGTCGATCCCCTCAAGGGTAATCAGCAAAACGATCCCTCCCGGATGATCTCACGCGGGACGGTTCCCCGGTGCACTGCGGTTGCAACAATCGCGCCGTCAAATCCGGCGTCGGCAAGAATCTGCAGGTCCTCCACCGACCGAACACCGCCGCCGTAGTAGAGTTTCTTCGCAGAACTGCTCCGCAGCAGTTCTGCGTATGCGGGATCAATGCCTGAGGAGGTGCCGACCGAGGAGATGTTTAAGAGAATGCATCCGTCAAAATCTGTTTCATCCGCCGCACGCAGCACGTCCGCGGGACCGGTCGCAGACGGGAACGCCGTGCCGATCACACAGCCGTCTTTGACGTCAACACTCAGGAACCCGCCGTCAAATTCAGTGAGGGAAGCATCGATCGTTTCGGTTCCCACAATGTTATGGATGTTTTCCCCCCGCAGATACTCCTCGGGGATGCTGCATCCGCGATCCACCCAGAGTCCCGCAACCCGCTCTGCAAGCCGGAGAATCAGTTCTGTGTGATCCCCGCACATTCCGATCCGATCGAGATCTGCTGCATACAGATACTTCGGCTGCATCGCCGCAAGATACGCGGACGGCTCTGCCGAAGGAGACAGTCCCCAGGTCAGCGGTGTATAGGTCTCGCGGTTGCCGGAACTTCCGTGTACCACATACCCGTCCTTGAGATCCATTGCAAGTACAACATCCATTTTGGTATTGTATATAACGCGCCGGGGAATAAAAAAATCCCCGGGTTACCCCTGTTCCAAAGACCAAAAGTGAATGTCCTTATTAAGGGTAAAGACCATATAATATCCATGAAACTCTTAGTCAGCCCAAGCTCTATAGAAGAGGCGAAGTTCTGCCTCGATGCTGACATTATCGATGTGAAGCGTCCCGCTGAAGGGTCGCTGGGTGCGAATTTTCCGTGGGTTATCCGCGAAATTAAAAAGCTTGCCGGAACCAAGCCGGTCTCCGCCGCTATCGGGGACTACGGCCCGACGCCGGGCAATGCAGCTCTTGCCGCATACGGTGCGGCATGCGCCGGTGCAGATTTTGTAAAGATCGGTCTGATGTTCAACGATAAGGATGCAGCCCGCGACGTCATTGAGGGTGTGGTTCGTGCCGTCAAGGAGCCGTTCCCCGAAAAAACCGTGGTCATTGCCGCATACTCCGACTATGTCCGGCTGGGAACGATTGCCCCGCAGGTTATGTCCCCGATTGCCGCGGAATGCGGAGCAGATTTTGCGATGATTGATACCGGCAAGAAGGACGGCAAGAGTACGTTTGAGTTTATGAACAAGGAGGCTCTGCAGGCATTTACGGATCAGAACCGGTCGCTTGGTCTGGGAACGGCTCTGGCCGGTTCCCTGAAGTTTGCGGATATCCCGGTCTTAAAGGAGATCGATCCCGAGATCATCGGCGTCCGCGGCATGGTCTGCGGCGGCGACCGGTCAACGATGGTCAAAGCAGAGCTGGTAGCAAAAGCAATTCAGATGGTCAGGTAAGCAAGATGTACAGTGACAAACTCAATATTCCAACGGCATTAACGTTTGACGATGTGCTGATTGAACCGGCGGAGTCCTGGACCGAGCCGAGCGATGTGGATGTGAAGTCGAGATTTTCGAAGAATATTCCCCTGTCAATTCCGCTCGTGAGTTCGGCCATGGATACGGTTACAGAGTCGGCAATGGCGATTGCCCTGGCACGCGCCGGTGGTATCGGAGTTTTGCACAGAAACTGTACGCCGGAAGCGGAGGTTGCCTTTGTGGAGCGTGTGAAGAATGCCGAGAAGGTGATCGAGCGCGATGTCCGGTATGTGACGCCTGATACGACGATCGGGTTTGTGGCAAATCTGATGGACATGCACGGCATCGGCGGTGTTCCGGTCGTCGGCCCGAAGGGCAAGCTGGTCGGTATTGTGTCCCGCCGTGATGTGCGCGGTGTGGTCCACAAACTGGGTGCGGAGACGGTCGACACGATCATGACGAAGCGGCCAATTACGGTGAAGGAGGACATCACCGCGGATGAGGCCATCAACACGATGTATGCGAAGAAGGTTGAGCGGCTGCCGGTCGTGGATGAGAAAGGCAAGCTGATCGGTATCATTACGATGCAGGATCTTCTGGAAAAACAGCAGTATCCAAACGCGAACCGTGACAAGAACGGCAATCTCCGGGTTGCGACTGCTGTCGGTCCGTTTGATATGAACCGTGCGCTGATGCTTGCGGAG
This sequence comes from Methanocorpusculum sp., assembly GCA_029986195.1. Lineage (GTDB taxonomy): Archaea > Halobacteriota > Methanomicrobia > Methanomicrobiales > Methanocorpusculaceae > Methanocorpusculum. The sequence goes on from DALTYF010000006.1 coordinate 10,967, forward strand.
GCGGGTGCTGATGCGATTATTGTGGACTGTGCCCACGGCCACAACATGCATGTGGTCCAGGGAGTAAAGGACATCAAGGGTTCGGTCTCCTGCGATGTGGTTGCCGGAAACATTGCGACGGCAGCGGCAGCCCGTGAGCTGGTGGACTTTGTGGACGGTATCAAGGTTGGTATCGGCCCGGGTTCGATTTGTACAACCCGTATTGTTGCGGGTGTCGGTGTTCCCCAGGTTTCGGCTATTGCGAATGTGTGCGATGTGGCAGAGCCTGCCGGTGTTCCGGTGATTGCGGATGGCGGCGTGAAGTACAGCGGCGATGTGGCAAAGGCAATTGTTGCCGGTGCATCGTCGGTGATGATGGGCAGTATGTTTGCGGGTACGGACGAGGCGCCCGGCAAGGTTATTGTGGTGAAGGGCCGCCGCTATAAGCAGTACCGCGGTATGGGTTCGCTTGGTGTGATGACGTCCGGCCAGTCGAGCGACCGGTACTTCCAGAAGAAGGGTATCGGTGCGACGAAGTACGTGCCGGAGGGTGTCGAGGGTGCAACGCCGTATGTCGGGTCGGTGACGGATGTGATTTATCAGACGATCGGCGGTCTGAAGTCTGCGATGGGTTACACCGGCAGCAAGGATATTGAGTCGATGCGGAAGAATGCACGCTTTGTGCGGATCACTGCGGCTGGTCTGAAGGAGAGCCACCCGCATGATATTCTGATCACGGACGAGGCCCCGAACTACCGGATGGGTCTCTGATTTTTTTCTTTTTTTGTTTGGTGGGGCAGGCGGGATTTCCGTCTCCGGTCACGGGAAAGATGGCCGGAGATTTTTATCCATCCTGGCACCGAAAAAGCCGGGGACTGCTCTGATGTTGGGAATGCAGTCCTGAGAAAGGAACGACCAACGTCAAAGGTATTTTTTATTCAGATACGTTTTGATCTGCAGCAGGAGACGGTTGGAACAAAACCCGTTCAAGCACTAAATTTATCCGCTTCCATGCAGAGGTATTATCCATATGGTAGTTGAACACATCTGCGGTTTCAAAAAAGAGATCTACTGCCGCGAGTGTGGAACGGAACTCATCCAGAACTCGCACGGTCAGCTCCTCTGCCCCAAATGCGGTCGTCGTCCGGCAATTCTCTGTCCCAACTGCGGCAGACTCTGGTAAGTTATACCGCTGCGTGCAGCCAGGCAAGATACTTCTCGCGTATCAGATCCACCTCCGCGGGTGTCAGATCCAGACGCCCGCTCCGGTACAAATACCGCTCCACCTCTTTTATCAGAATCTCGGCCTGCGAAAAATCATCCACTTCCAGATAGATGGGTACGCGTTCAAGCGAGATGACCTCACCGCAGACCGGACAGAGCTTCCACTTCCCATACTGATCCGTATACGTAAACTGATGGCAACCCGGGCAGCGGATAACGCGATATGTACTCATGCGGTTATATCAGTTGATCAACCTGAAGACTAAAAAAAGTATCTCTTAGCGCCCAGTACGGCTTTGCTCCAAAAGTCTAAACTTGTTCACAATGTCTGATAGAATTCTGATTGGATTATTTGGAATTTTTTTATCTTTGGTTTTGCTGAGGAACCAAAGTCAAAGTATTTTTTATTCAGGTAATTTTTGATCCTGCGGGTAAGAGACATTTCAGA
>DALTYF010000198.1 GCA_029986195.1 Methanocorpusculum sp.
GTGCGAATCGTGAGATGTTCTGGAATAAAGGTGCAATACCGATGGTTTTGTTTACCCGTACACTACCCGGACAGATCGGCTGCCGATCCGTGATACAAGTGAGAGTACCGGAGACTGCGTCCATTCCTTTGCGTAGCCCGGATCAAGACAGATGAGGTTTGCAGGTTCTCCTTCTTCGATGATGCCCCGGTGGCCGAGAAGGGAAAAACCGCCGGTTGCCATGGTAAGTGTTTCTTCGGGCGATGTTTTATACACAGTGGTGAGGAATGCACATTCGGCGAACATGTCGGGAGCAACAAACATAACGTTGTCGGTACCAAGCCAGAGCGTGCATCCGGCATCGATCATTTTCCTTACCGGGGGGCGGGCTGCGGTGTCTGTTCCGCCCAGTATCCAGTTGGAACGCGGACAGAGAACCAGAGGAATATTGCGGTCGGCAGCTTCGCGTATGTGGCGATCCTCGAAATAGGTCGCGTGAATGATGAAGTCAGGGTCCAGTGCAAAGGCGTCGTCGATGTCCCGGGTTCCCGCTTCCCCGGCATGGATGGCGATGCGTTTTCCTGCGGCACGGGCGCGTTCAACTGCGGCAAGATCTGCGGCGGGATGTTTTGCACTGCTGAGGCCAAGCCCGTCCACCAGAAACTCACCGCCGTCCCGACCGAAAATTACAGGACGAATGCCGGGTATGACTGCCTGCTGCAGAAGCCGGACACCGTCTGTTCCTCCTTCCCGGAACTCAGCAAATGTTGCAGTGCCGGTTGCGTGCATAAACTGCATCGTCTCCTGCATTGCAAGGCTCATGCGTGCATCCGGGGTTGCGCGGAGAATTCTGTGTTTCAGTCCGTCTGGCGGTGCAACAAGGTCTGCAAGCGGGCGGCCCCCGACCGGGGTATCCATCGCAACCGTATCGGCTATGTGGGTGTGGGCGTTGAAAAATGCCGGTGCTATCCATCGGGTTACCGGTTTTTTACTCTCCGCAATGCGGGTGATGATACCCTTTTCAATGCTGATGGATACATTGCGCGGTGAAAATGTTTCACCGCAGAATGCGAGTCCCTGCAGTTCTCCGTCCGGCATATCTGCTGATCTTCCTCCTGAGTTTATATGTTTGGAGCGGGAACATAATATGGTATGGCATCAAAGAAGTCGGGCAGAGGATTAAGTTCATCCGCAGGTCTTGTTACATATTATGATGCCGACAACCGGACGGCTGTTCATATCGGTCCGAAGACCGTTCTGATTGTCGTGGCAGTTGTTGGTGTTGCAATATACCTGCTGAACTTCTTCCTCTAAATTATTTCGGGGTTTGGAGAACCCTGCAGGGATGTATGCTGTCACTTTTGACAGCGGTATTTTTTTAAAATCTGTTTTGTTCAGAGGGTAATTTCCCGAACTTTATTTCCGTGCTCTTCCACAATCCGCCGGATGTCGGCATAGGCTATCCAGACGGTGATGGTATTGGTGTTGGGATGAACGCCGATCCACGGTTTTTCGATCAGATCCGCATCGAAGATTACCTCAACCGCAGAGTCGCGGTCGTTGAGGATACCAAAAGGTGTCACCTCGCCCCGCGAGAGGTTGAGATAGCGGGTGAGGCGTTCTGCCGAGGCGAAACCAAGGGCGGTGGATCCGATCTTTTCTGCAAGTGTTTTGAGGTCAGCGGTTTTTCTGCCGCAGAGTACCACCAGAAAATGCCGCTTTCCTTTTGCGTCGCGCAGAAAAAGATTTTTGCAGACCTCGCCAAGGTCGGGTACACCAAGGTTTTCCATGTCTTCATAGGTGTAGGCTGCCGGATGGCGGGTTATCCTGTAGGATATTTTTTTCTCGTCCAGCAGGGCAAAGACCGGTTCTTCCGGATTCATATCTTTCAGATGTGGAGGGTTTTTCGAATCAGGTCTTCCTCTTTGGTGAAGTAGAGGGAGTCATGACCTTTCCAGGTTCCGCAACCGGAGAATTTGACGACCGGAACACCGTTGTTGCTCTCGCCCATGATGAAGTTGGAGAAGGCTGCAATTTCATCAACGACTGCTTCTTCGGTGATCTCAAGTTCCAGACCGAAGAGATCGTGGTCGCCGCGGAAGTCGCGAATGGCGGTCATGCCGGACCAGCCGATGGCGTTACCGGTCTGTCCGCGGCGGAAGGCGCGGCCGCAGGTGTCGGTGACGATAACACCGACGTTTTTCTTGGTTATCTGATGAATTTTTTCCCGGATCTCGCGGGCTTCGGCCATCGGGTCCTTTGGCAGGATAATGATGTTTTCGCCTTCGATGTTGCTGTTGTCAACTCCGGCGCGCACCCCGATGTGGCCGAAGGGGAGTTCGGAGAGGATGAACGGGTATTCTATGATGATGTCGGCAGAGGAGTCCAGGACTCCCTGAACAAACCGGGGGTCTTCTCCGGTTTTTGCGGCAATTCTTTCTGCGTTTTGGGTTGGCGTGATCTCTGCGAGCGGCCGGACATAGCCTTTGGCTTTGGATACGATTGTTGAGGCGACACAGATGATATCACCGTTTTCAAAACCGGTGTTTGCACAGATGATTGCAGGGATATCGTCACCCTTTTGTATGAGCGGAATTCCGGAAATTCCGGTTACCTGAACTGACATTATCTGTCATATGCACCTGTGTGATTATAAAGTCGGGGGTTTTGTACTGGGCGGGCTTTGCTCCAAAAGTCTGAAATGTCTCTTACCCGCAGGATCAAAAATTACCTGAATAAAAAATACTTTG